>NZ_JBFULQ010000011.1:0-29318 GCF_054049815.1 Mesorhizobium sp. P5_C1
GGAAAGCACTTTCCCCGTGAATTTGAACATGTGTTCTCTCCGTTGAACTGACGCCGTTGGACGCCTGCGATCCGGTATCGTTTTCATGTGACAGCCAGATGAAAGCTTTGTGAAACCGGCTGCTCGCAGCGCGAAAATTTAACTCTTTTTAACCGGCTGTAGCAATTAGCCATCACTTATTTTTCCGGCTAATTACTTTCCGCCATGTGTTTCATCCTTTCCCCCTTGGTTTGCCCTGATTTTCCAGATCAATTTTCAACAAGAAAGCCGTCTTACACCGTGCCGCCGATAGCGTTTTCAAGCAAGGTCAGGGCCGCCTTCTTGGTCAGCTTGACCGGGTTGCCGCCAGCGGTCGGATCGACCACCGCCATATCGGCGATCAGCCCCTTGCGCTTCTTGTCCATGTCGAGCCCCTTGATCAGGCCCGGAAGCGCATGCGGCACCTTGAGTTCCTTGCGCAATTTGATGATCGCCTTGGCGAAGCCGTCGAAGCCGCCCTTGATGCCGCAATAGGCGGCAAGCCGGCCGATGCGCTCCTCGATGGAGTCCCGGTTGAAGGCCAGCACATAGGGCATGAACACCGCATTGGTCATGCCGTGATGGGTGTCGTACAGCGCGCCGACCGGATGCGACAGCGAGTGGATGGCGCCCAGCCCCTTCTGGAAGGCGGTGGCGCCCATCGCGGCGGCGCTCATCATATGGGCACGCGCGACGAGATCCTTGCCGTTGGCATAGGCCTTCGGCAGGTTCTCGAAGACCAGCCGGACACCTTCGACGGCGATGCCGTCGGCCATCGGATGGTAACCCGGCGCGCAATAGGCCTCGAGGCAGTGGGCAAGTGCATCCATGCCGGTGCCGACGGTGATGAAGCCGGGCATCCCGACCGACAGTTCCGGATCGGCGATGACGATGGCCGGCAGCAATTTAGGATGGAAGATGACCTTCTTGGTGTGCGTCGCTTCATTGGTGATGACGCCGGCGCGGCCGACTTCCGATCCGGTGCCGGCCGTGGTCGGCACCGCGATGATCGGCGCGATCGCGTCGGAATTGGCGCGCGTCCACCAGTCGTCGACATCCTCGAAGTCCCAAACCGGCCGCGTCTGGCCAGCCTGGAAGGCGATCAGCTTGCCGAGATCGAGCGCCGAGCCGCCGCCGAAGGCGATGACGCCGTCATGCTTGCCTTTCTTGAACACCGCGATGCCGGCGGTCAGATTGGACTCGACCGGGTTCGGCCTCACTTCGGAGAAGACGCCGTAGGGGACCTTGGCATCGTCGAGGATCTTCAGGGTCGAGGCAACGACCGGCAGTTTCGCCAGGCCGGGATCAGTGACGAACAGCGGCCGCTTGATGCCGGTAGCCGCCAACACCTCAGGCAGTTCCTTGATGCGCCCAGCGCCGAAGCGAACGGTGGTGGGGTAGTTCCATTTGGAGATGAGCTTGGACATTTTTTGTCTTTCGAAAATCAGATGGCTTCGCGCAGGTGGAACGATTTCGGCCTGGTCAGGTTGTCGTAGCCGATGGCCGACAAGGCAGCACCCTTGCCGGTGTCCTTGACGCCGGTCCAGACCAGGGCCGGATCGAGGTAGTCGCAGCGGTTCATGAACACCGTGCCGGTCTCGACGCGGTTGCCGATCGCCACGGCATGCTCTGTATCGCGGGTCCAGATCGAAGCGGTCAGCCCATAGGGGCTGTCGTTCATCAGCGCGATCGCCTCTTCATCGTTGCGCACCTTCATGATGCCGACGATCGGCCCAAAACTCTCCTCGCGCATAACGCTCATCTGATGGTCGACTTGCGTCAGCACTTCCGGCGCCAGATAGGGCGAGCCGGCCTTGTCGTTGGCCACCTTCATGTTGATGTGCGCCACCGCGCCCTTGCGCAGAGCCTCGGCCTTCTGCTCGCGGATCAAGTCGGCGAAACGCGCCTGCGCCATCGGCCCCATCGTCGTTGCCTGGTCGAGCGGATTGCCGACGACATAGTTCTTGGTCTCGGCGATGAAACCCTCGACGAACTCGTCATAGACCTTTTCGTGCACATAGACGCGCTCGATGCCGCAGCAGCACTGGCCGGAATTGTAGAAGGCGCCGTCGACCAGATTGGCGACCGCATGATCCATCTTGGCATCAGGCAACACATAGGCCGGATCCTTGCCGCCAAGCTCGAGGCCGAGTGTCATGAAGGTACCTGCCGTCGCCTTTTCGATGGCGCGGCCACCGCCGACCGAACCGGTGAAGTTGACGTGGTCGATCTTGCCCGAACCGAGCAGCTTCTCGGTCTGCGCGTGGTTGAGCACGACATTCTGGAACACGCCCTTGGGCAGGCCAACCTTGTCGAAAGCCTGTTGAAAGCGCTCGCCAACCAGCAGCGTCTGCGCCGCATGCTTGAGGATGACGGCGTTGCCGGCCATCAGCGCCGGCACGATGGTGTTGACGGCGGTGAGATAGGGATAGTTCCACGGCGCGATCACCATGACCACGCCGAGCGGGTCCTTCTTCACATAGCGCCTGAAGCCGTCCTTCAGGTTGGAAGCCGGCACGGCCTTGAGCGCCGCCTCGGCGATCTCAACCATGTAGTTGGTGCGTTCCTTGACGCCACCGAACTCGCCGCCATAGCGCACCGGGCGCCCCATCTGCCAGGCGATCTCCGGCACGATCTCGTCGGTCATCGCGACCAGCGCTTCCAGCATCGCCAGCATGTACTTGCCGCGCTCGACGATCGGCGTCTCGGCCCATTTCTCTTGCGCCGCCTTGGCGCGCTCGACCGCGGCATTGATCGCCTGGTCCGTTGCCACGGGCCGCTCGGCATAGATCGAGCCATCAATGGGGGATTTGAGTTTGACCGTCTCGGTCATTTTGTAAGTCCTCGCATTCTACAACAAAATCTTATGGCTTGGCGCCGCCCCTCATCTGCCCGCCCTGCACCTTCGCCTCGTATGGTCAAGGGGAGAAGGGAAGTGCTCCGGCGCGGGCATCCCCTGCCCGTGTTTCACGGGAGGGGTACGGAGAGAGGCGGCGCCGACGTTCGCGAACTAGTTTAATACCGCTCGAACCCTCTGTGCAGTTCCCAATCAGTTATGCGGCGGTCGTATTCGAACTGCTCCCACTTTGCGGTGTGGACATAGTGTTCGAGCACATCCTCGCCGAGCGCCTGCTTGAGCATCTTCGACTTCGCCAGCGTCTCGGTGGCGTCGCGCAGCGTCTTCGGGATCTCCGGCAAACGCGACGCCTGGTAGGCATCGCCGACGAACGGCTTCTGCAGTTCCAGCTTCTCATCGATGCCGGCAAGGCCGGCGGCGATCAGCGCCGCAAAGGCGAGATAGGGGTTGAGGTCGGCGCCGCCGATGCGGCATTCCATGCGGATGCCCTTGGTGCCCTCGCCGCACAGCCGGAAGCCTGCGGTGCGGTTGTCCTCGCTCCACATGATCTTGGTCGGCGCGAAGGTGCCGGCCTGGAAGCGCTTGTAGGAGTTGATGTAGGGCGCCAGGAACCAGGTGAATTCCTTGGCGTATTTCAGCTGTCCCGCCGCCCATTGTTGGCCAAGCGTCGACAGCGTCCAGTCGGCCTTCTTGTCGAAGAACAGCGGCGTCTTGCCGTCGGTGCTCCACAGCGAATTGTGGATATGGCTGGAATTGCCGGCCAGCCCGTAATTGTACTTGGACATGAAGGAAATCGCCTTGCCTTCGGACTCGGCAATCTCCTTGGCACCGTTCTTCAGGATGACGTGGCGGTCCGCCATGTCGAGCGCTTCGGCATAGCGCACATTGATCTCTTCCTGGCCTGGGCCCCACTCGCCCTTGGAATTCTCGATCGGGATGCCGGCCGCTTCCATCTCGTTGCGAAGCCGGCGCATGACGCCTTCTTCCTTGGTGGTGATCCCGATCTGGTAGTCTCCGATGTAAGGCGAGGCGGTATCGAGACCCTGCCAGTGTTTCTYGCGGGCGGAATCGTAGGTCTCGTTGAACAGATAGAATTCGAGCTCGGAAGCGAAATAGCCGATATAGCCGCGCTCCGTCAGCCGATTGACCTGTTTCTTCAGGATGGCGCGTGGCGAATGCGGCAGATCGTCATGCGTGTGGTGGTCGAGCACGTCGCAGATCACCAGCGCCGTCTTCTCCAGCCACGGAATGCGCCGCAGCGTCGCCAGATCCGGCTTCATGACGAAATCGCCATAGCCCTTCGACCAGCTCGCCGCCTTGTAGCCGGGCACCGGCTCCATATCGATGTCGGCGGCCAGGAGATAGTTGCAGCCGTGCGTCTCGTCATGCGCGGAATCGACGAAATACTGTGCCAGGAACCGCTTTCCCGCCAGCCGCCCCTGCATGTCGACGATGCAGGCGAGCACCGTGTCGATCTCGCCGCTGGAGACCGCTTTCTTCAACTGATCGAACGAGAAATTTCCGGCCATTCCTTTGGCACTCCAGCGCTTGAGCTTTTGAACGGGTTAAACAAAACCATGGCCGGCGCGATGCCGGCCATGGCCAGGATGGTTGATGTCAGTGACCAGTTTCGCCGACGGCCTGTTCCGCCGCCTTGATGGCTGCCTGACGCGCCGCGATGATGTCGCCGAGCGGCGGACCCTGGAAGCGGTTCCGTTCGAAGGCGAACCAGACGATCGCCGTCAAGATGAAGAAGCCGACGGTGATGTAGAGCGCCCAATCGTTTGGCGGCTGGATGCCGATGACGAAGATCAGGATCATCGACACGATCGACAGGAACGCGAACAGCATGAACACGCCGCGCCCCATGTTCCACGGACCCATCTTGTCCCACTTCGGCGTGCCCCAGGCCAGCATGCCGAGCACGATCGGCACTGTGAAGGACAGGAACAGGAAGATGACGGTGCAGGACACGACGATGGTGTAGGCCGAGGTGCCGGCGACCGAGACCAGCGTCGAACCCCAGACGAACAGCACCGACAGGATCGACGCCGTCCAGATCGCCGCCACCGGCGTGCGATAGGTCGGGCTGACCTTGGCGAGTGCCGATGAGCCCGGCAGGCCGCCGTCACGCGAGAAGGCGAAGATCATACGCGAGGCAGAGGTCACGGTTGCGAGGCCGCACAGAAGCTGCGCGACGAACACGACGAGGTACACGAACTCCTTGATGCCGGGGCTGACGCGCTGGTCGAAGGCCCAGAAGAACACGTTCCAGCCCTGCTTGGCGGCGTCATCCATGTTCGGGATCATCAGCACGAAGGCGGCCAGGAACAAGTAGCCGAAGACGGCCGACCAGATCACCGACATGACCATGGCGCGCGGCACCGAGGAGGCTGCCTTGATGGTTTCCTCGGAGGTGTGCGCGGAAGCATCGTAGCCGGTGATCGTATAGATCGGCAGCAAGAGGCCAAGTGCGAACACCCAGGCATTCGAAACCGACGGCCAGACGCTGGCGCCGGCATCGCCGGAGTAGTTGTGGAAGGTGAACAGCCGGCTGAAATCCCAGGTCTCGGCGGAGAGAAGGCAAACGACCGCGATCAGGATCGAACCGAAGAAGATCAAATAACCCGAGAAGTCGGTCAGCTTCGCCGTCAGCTTGATGCCGAGATGATTGATCAGTGCCTGGGCGCCGGTGATGATGACCAGGAAGATCATCTGGTTGGTCAGCGTGCCCTCGATGCCGAGCGCCGGTCCGAAGGCACCGACGAAGAACGTCCAGGTGCCGACATTGATGGCGCCGAGCACGGTGATCAGGCCGAGCAGGTTGAGCCAGGCCGTGACCCAGCCGGTGCCGCGGTTGCCAAGGATCGAACCCCAGTGATAGAGGCCGCCGGCAGTCGGATAGGCTRAGCTGATCTGCGACATGGCGACCGCGAAGGTCAGTGAAACGAAGCAGCCGACCAGCCAGCCGATGCCGATGCCGATGCCGCCGGCGCCGGACGTTGCCTGGGCCAGCGAATTGATGCCGCCCGAAAGGATGCAGATGATCGAGAAGGAAACGGCGAAATTCGAAAAGCGGCTGAGGCGCCGCTCCAGTTCCTGGGCGTAACCCATGCTGTGGAGGGCCTTTACGTCCTCCGCCTTGTCAACTTCAGTGTAACCCGGTGCTGCCATTGGAAGTCCCCTGTTGGTTCTTAGCTGGCCGATTGAACTGACTTTCCGACTGAATGCGATCTGGTGTATCCGGCCTCCTGTGGCTCCAGATCCGAAAAAATGCCCGTGAGCAGATCCGCCCATTTCCGCTGCCCGGTCTCGCCGGCGATTTCGTCGTTGCGGATCTCGATCATCGCGCACGGCAGGCCGCGCGAACGTGCGTGGCGCTCCAGCGTGAAATAGACGCGGTCGGCCGGCGAATAGGGCTCATTGACGCCGACGGTGACGCCGGCAAGCCGCTTCAGCGCCCCAATCAAAGGCGACGCCAGCCGGCGGTCCTCGTCGTGAATGATGCCGATATGCCAGGGCCGGTTGCGGCCCTTGTAGATCGGCGTGAAGGAATGCACGGACACCAGGCGGGTTTCCTGCCCGCGCGCCAGCCTGCCGTCGACAATCTCCTCGATGGCGGCATGAAACGGTTGCCACGACAGCGCGACGCGGGCCGCGCGCTGCTTGTCCGACAGGCCGGCATTGCCGGGTATCGTCGTGGTCTCGCTGACCGGCGGCACCAGATCGGGCGCATCCAGCGGACGGTTGCAGTCGATGACGAGCCGCGAAATGCGGGTTTCGACCAGCGTCGCGTCGAGCGCCTCGGCCATGCGGCGGGCAACAGGCAACGCGCCGGGATCCCAGGCGATGTGACGGGACAGGTCCTCGGCGGCAAGGCCGAGCGTGCCGAATTCGGCCGGCAGGAAATTCGAGGCATGATCGCAGGTCAGCACGAAAGGGCTTGATCCGCCGGGGTTGGTCACCCTCACGGTATCAGACGATGCAAGGCTGGCGGGCCGTGCTTGCTCCATAGTCTGCCGTCCCCGGGGAGCGCTGTATCGTATGTTACGTATTTTGTCTCATTGCGTCCCTATGGATGATTTCATACAGTTTACCCGGTTTTGTCAAATGCGATTTCGGAAAAGACAGTGGACAGGGCCGAAGCATTTTGCAGCCAGGTGGAATCACCTGACGTCGCAAAAATGCGGCCAAGACAAACAGACGGAGCCGGATGGGTTTAGCCATTCCGGTCCGGGGGCGGGGGAAAGATGATTTCCAGCATTGCCGAACTGATCGCCGACCGCGTTGGCACGATGCCGGCCAGTGAAAGGCGCGCGGCCCAGACCCTGATCGCCAGCTATCCGATGATCGGCCTCAAGACGGTTGCCGAATTCTCGGCCGCGGCTGGCGTCTCGTCGCCGACGATCCTGCGCTTCGTTGCCCGGCTCGGCTTCCAGAATTACCCCGAATTCCAGTCGAGCCTGCAGGACGAACTGGCGGCGCAGCTGCAATCGCCGGCCATAAGGACGCTCAACCCGCCCTCGCCCGGCGGCGGCACCGCGTCACCGATGCTGGAAGCGACGCTCGACAATATGCGCGAGACGTTCAGGCACCTGTCCGACAAGCAGCTTGCCGACATCGCCGCCCGCCTTGCCGACCGACGCGGCAAGACCTTCCTGATCGGCGGTCGCTTCACCGATCCGCTGGCGCGTTACATGGCCGCCCACCTCGCCATCATCCAGCCCGAGGTCTTTCACCTCGCCGGCCAGGAAAGCATGTGGCGCGACCGGCTGATCGACATGGGCAAGCGCGACGTGCTGGTGATCTTCGACATCAGGCGCTACCAGGACAGCCTCCTCCGCTTCGCCGAAAAGGCACACCAGCGCGGCGTTCAGATCGTGCTGTTCACCGACCAGTGGCTGTCGCCGATCGCCCGCTTTGCCCGCCACGTCATTGCCGGACGAACCGCGGTGCCGTCGGCATGGGACTCTTCGGCAGCCCTCTTCGTCGTCGCCGAAACACTGATCGGAGCCGTCACAAGGCAACTGGAAGCAGAAGGCGCCAAGCGCATCCGCGAGATGGAAGGTCTGCGTTAGACCGTCAACGTTACACAGATTTAATGTGCGCTGACACTGGCGAGTTGTCATAAAGGCGCGATATCGGGGCGTCTTCTTGCCTTAGAATAGCCTCGCTGCGTCTGCTTCCTTTCGGGAAACCGGCAATGCATGTCGCTCAAAAGTGGCCCCGGTTTTGAGATAGCGACATGCATAAACAAAAGACCTAAAGCGCGTCACATGAATCCGTTTCGACGCGACGCGCTTTAGACGGAAGGATTGTTTTGCCTACCGGAGTGCCGATGGYCGCCTGGAAACAGATACTTTTCGCGCTTGTGGTGCTGGTCGTGGCTTCAGCCGCCTGGCTGCGCTTTTTTCCGGGCGCACCCGAGGTGCTGGCACGCTGGGGGATAGACTGGGTATATGCGGCAACGCCCCCAGCTGAAACCGGTGCCGCCAGCACGAAGCAGGCGAACGGCGGCAATGGCGGCAACCGGCGGGTGAACGTGGTCGCCCTGGCCGCCACTACGGCGACCATCAACGACCGCCTTCAGGCGATCGGCACCGGCCGTGCCAATGCCTCGGTGACCGTCAATCCATACAGTTCCGGCCGCCTTGCCGAACTGCTGGTCGAATCCGGCAGCCATGTCGACAAGGGACAGATCATTGCCACCCTCGATTCCGAGACCGAGGTGATCGCGCAGGATCGTGCCAAGCTCGTCTTACAGGACTCGCAGAACAAGCTCGACCGGGTGAAATCGCTGCGGGCTTCCAACGCAGCGACACCGGTCGCCGTCGCCGATGCCGAAGTGGTGCTGGCGGTCGCCAAACTGGTACTTCGCGATGCCGAACTTGCCCTGCAGCGCCGCTCCATCATCGCACCGATCGCCGGAACCGTCGGCATCCTTCCAATCGCCGCCGGCAATTATGTGACCAACCAGTCGGCGATCGCCACGCTCGACGACCGCTCCAGTATCCTTGTCGATTTCCTCGTGCCCGAACGCTTCGCCGCCGCCGTCAAGGTCGGCGCGCAATTGACGGCGACGCCGATTGCCAATCCCAGCAAAGCCTACACCGGCACCGTTTCGGCCATCGACAACCACATCGATGAAAAGAGCCGCACCCTTCTGGTCAAGGCCAAGATCGCCAACCCGGCCGATTCGCTGCGTGCCGGCATGTCGTTCGGCATCACCATGAAGTTCGCCGGCGAGACCTATCCGGCCGTCAGCCCGCTGGCGATCCTCTGGGGCTCGGACGGCGCCTATGTCTGGCAGATCGAGGACGGCAAGGCCAGGCGGGTCCCGGTGCGCATCATCCAGCGCAACACCGAAACCGTGCTGATCGACGCGGAGATCGACAGCGGCGACATGGTGGTGACCGAAGGCACCCAGAGCGTCAGTGAGGGCGGTGCTGTGCACATCGCCGGCGAAGAGCAGCGCGCCGAGGACGCCGCTCAAGGCTCATGACCAGCCCTGTCAACGCCGCCAGCGACACCGGCTTTACCGCCCTGTTCATCCGCAGGCCGGTGATGGCCTTCGTGCTGAACACACTGATCGCAGTCGCCGGCCTGGCTGCCTTCTATGGCGTCGAGATCCGCGAACTGCCTGACGTCGACCGCGCGGTCGTCACGGTCTCGACCGCCTTCGCAGGCGCGGCGGCCGAAACCGTCGACCGTGAACTGACCGACACCATCGAAGGCGCTGTCGCCCGCGTCTCCGGCGTCAAGTCGATCTCGTCGTCTTCCTCCTTCGGTTCGAGCCGCGTCACAATCGAGTTCAACGACGGCGTCGACCTCAACGTCGCCGCCTCGGACGTGCGCGATGCGGTCGGCCGTGTCGCCAACCTGATGCCGGACACGGCCGATCCACCGCGCATCGTCAAGGCCGACGCCAATTCCGACCCGGTGATGCGACTGGCGGTAACTTCGGACAACATGTCGATCCAGGACATGACGGTGGTGGTCCAGGACCAGATCGAGGACGAACTGGCCGCCGTGCCCGGCGTTGCCGACGTCCAGATCTATGGCTATCGCGACAAGATTTTCCGGATCGACGTCGACCAGAACAAGCTCGCCAGCCTCGGCTTCACCGTCGCCGACCTCAGGACGGCGCTTGCCTCAGTCGCTTTCGATTCCCCGGCCGGTTCGATCACCACGACAGACCAGGACCTGATCGTCCGCACGACAGCGGACGTGACCACGCCCGAGGAATTCGAAAACATCATCATCGGCGGCACGACGCGCATCCGCGACGTCGCCACCGTCACGCTGGGCCCCGATGTCGGCCAGACCACGCTGCGTTCGGACGGCAAGACCGGCATCGGCATCGGCATCATCCGCCAAGCGGAATCGAACACGCTGGACATCTCGACCGGCGTTCAGGCCGCCGTCGCCAAGTTGCAGGAGAACCTGCCCAAGGGCATGTCGATCAAGATCACCAGCGACGACGCGGTTTTCGTCAACGGCGCGGTGCACGAGGTCGAGATCGCACTCGGCCTGTCCGTGACCATGGTGCTGATCGTCATCTATGTGTTTCTGCTTGACTGGCGCGCAACGCTGATCCCGGGACTGTCGATGCCTGTTGCCATGATCGGCACCATCGCCGCCATCTATCTGGCCGGCTTCTCGGTCAACATCCTGACCCTGCTCGCTTTGGTGCTTGCGACGGGACTGGTCGTCGACGACGCCATCGTCGTGCTCGAAAACATCGTGCGACGACGCAATGAAGGCATGGGCCCGCGCGCCGCCGCCGTGCTCGGCGCTCAGGAAGTGTTCTTCGCCGTCATTGCCACGACTCTGACGCTGGCCGCCGTCTTCGTGCCGATCTCGTTCTTGCCCGGCCAGACCGGTGGCCTTTTCCGCGAATTCGGCTTCGTGCTCGCCATGTCGGTGCTTTTGTCCTGCGTGGTGGCGCTGACGCTGTGCCCGATGCTCGCCTCGCGCATGCTGTCGAGCGCCTCGCTCCACCATGACAGTGGCCACGGCATCGGCGCTCGCATCGGCGGCGCGCTGAATTCAGCCTACAAGCGCGCCCTGCACGCTTGCCTCGACGCGCCATGGATCGTGCTTCTGGTCGCGGTGCTGTTTGCCGGCACCGCCTTCGCGCTGTTCGGCACCATCCGCCAGGAACTGACGCCGACCGAGGACCGCGCCGCCGTGCTGTTGCGCATCAGCGCCCCGCAAGGTGTCAGCCTCGACTACACGACGCAGCAGATGCAGAAGATCGAGAAGCTGATCCAGCCGATGCGCGAGTCTGGCGAGATCCGCAGCACGTTCGAGAACGCCGGCCAGAACGGCTCCTACAACTCAGGCTTCATGGTGATGACGCTGGCGCCGTGGAACGAGCGCAGCCGCAGCCAGCAAGAGATCATGGCCGAGATCAGCCAGCTTACCAAACAAGTGCCGAGCGTGCGCATCTTCCCGGTGCAGCCCAACAGCCTCGGCATTCGCGGTGCCGGCAACGGGCTGCAGTTCGCCCTGGTCGGTAATAACCGCAAGGCGCTCGGCGACGCGGCGGTCAAGATCATCGCCGGGATGCAGAAGGACCCGCGTTTCCAGACACCGCGCCTGTCGATCGATCCGACGCAGCCGCAACTGGCCGTGGCCATCGACCGCGAGCGCGCCTCCGACCTCGGCATCGACATCACCGGGATGGCCAACACCTTGCAGGCCATGCTCGACGGCAACGACGTCGTCGACGTCTATATCGCCGACCGTAGCTACGGCGTGAAGCTGGTCTCGACCACCAACCCGATCAACGACCCGACCGACCTGGAGAACATCTTCCTGAAGACATCAGACGGCCGCTTCGTACCGATGTCGACCATTGCCACGCTGACCGAGCGTGCGGTGCCGCCGTCACTATCGCGCGAGCAGCAGCAGCCGTCGGTGGCGATCACCTCCAACCTCAACGGCGATTTCGCGCTCGGCGATGCGCTGACCCGCGCCGAGGAAATCGCCACGCCGCTGCTACCGGCGGGCAGCCGCATCCTGCCGCTGGCCGAGGCGGCAACGCTGGGCGAGACCAACAGCGGCATGGTGACCATCTTCGGCTTCGCGCTCGTCATCATCCTGCTGGTGCTGGCCGCCCAGTTCGAAAGCTTCGTCAGCGCCGTCATCATCATGGCCACGGTGCCGCTGGGTCTTGCTTGCGCCATCTTCGCGCTGCTGCTCTCGGGCACCAGCCTCAACGCCTACAGCCAGATCGGCCTGGTGCTGCTGGTCGGCGTCATGGCCAAGAACGGCATCCTGATCGTCGAATTCGCCAACCAGCTGCGCGATCGCGGGCTTGGCGTGCGCGAAGCGATCGAGCAGGCCTCGGTCATCCGCGTGCGGCCGGTGATGATGACGATGATCTGCACCGTGCTCGGCGGCTTGCCGCTGGTGCTGGCGAGCGGCGCCGGTGCCGAGGCGCGCGTGGCGCTCGGCTGGGTCATCGTCGGCGGACTGGGCCTTGCCACCGTCTCGACGCTGTTCCTGACGCCGGTCGCCTATCTCTTGCTGGGCCGCTTCGTCACGCCGAAGACCCATGAGGAAGCGCGGCTGAAGCGCGAGCTCGAGGAAGCCGCCTATGCCAATGTTGAACCGGCCGAATAGAGAAATCCCAAGAAAGTGTGTCGCGGTTTTCCGCCCGTGAATACGCAGTGCCTATCTCAAGAACCGGCCTTCGATCGACCAGCGCGCGGCGAGGAAATTCAGCACCGCCGCCACCACGACGCCGCCGATCTTTGCCGGCCAAACTCCGACGGTAGCGGCAAACAGCGCGATCGAAAGGCTGGAGACACCGAGCGAAATCAGCGCCCCTAGCGAGGCGAAACGAAGGAAGGCGTCACGCAGCCGAATGGCTTGATTGCGCTCGAACGCCCAGAAGCCGTTCGCCACGAACGAAAAGCTGACGGCGATGAACCAGGCAACGATGTTGGCGGGCACCGGCGGCATCTGCAGCTTGAGCAGCAGGTAGAAGCTGGCAAGGTCGATGGCCGTGTTGGCAAGTCCGACGATGGCAAAGCGGACGATCTTGTTGCCGGTCGAACGCCGGGGCTGGTCGGCGCCGCTCATCCCTTGCCATCCATGATTGCGACACCGGCGCGGGCCAGGCTGGCGCCGAAATCGTCCGATGCCAGGACCGCGAATTCGACCTCGCGCACGCTTTGCATCGGGTCACGCGCGCGCAACGTCTCGTCGACATGGCCGGGGTGGCACATGAACAGCCCCCGTTCCGGCAATGCCTCGACGGCGGCCTGCAGCACGGATGCGAACTTTTCGGGCCGCCGCCAGTCATAGATGCCGGCGAGCGGTTCGAAGACGGTGAAGCCGGCATGCTGCATGGACCGGTTGAACCCGACGGCGAGCGCTGCGATCGCGGCGACTTTCGGCGCCGTGCCGGCCAGTGCCGGCGCGCCGCGCAGCGCCGGCCTGTCGGCTTCGTCGTGCAGACGCGCGCGCAGCCATGTGCGCACGACGGGAAGAAAATGCACATGCTGATGCCCGTCGACGAAATCGGGGCGGCGCCCGAGTGCTTCGACGAAGCGGCTGTACTGGGCGTCGAGTTCGGCATGCACATCGCGGTCGTCGATGCGGCCGCGCAGAACAGGCAATGCCAGCGAGCGGAGTGGTGGCAGCCGGCCTTCCGGCGCCAGGCTCGACCGGCCGGTGACGGCTGGCTGGTCGGTCAAGGTAAGATGCAGCCCGACCGCGACACGGCCACACAGGGGCTTTATGCGCTCAGCCTCCTGCGCCCATTGCGCAAAGCCGGTCATGCAGCTGGTACCGGTCAGGCGCCCACGATCGAGCAGGTCAAGGATCGCGGCGGAAACGCCTGGCGCCAGGCCGTAATCGTCGGCGATCAGGCGGATGCGCCGCGTCATGCCTCGCGAGCGCCCGGTGCCAACCTGTCGGGAGCGACGTCGCTGCGTACGACATCGCGCACGATATAGACCGGTCGATCCTTGCTTTCGCTGAGCGTGACCCAGACATATTCGCCAATCAGCCCGAGAAGGGTCAGGTTGAGGCCGCCGAGCAGGACGACGGCGACCAGCAGGCTGGGATAGCCGGGAACGGCAATGCCGTAGAAGATCACCTCGAAGAACACCTTGGCGCCGTAGACCGCGCCGGCAAATGCGGCAAGCAGCCCGCTGAGGCTGATCAAGCGTAGCGGAATGACGGAAAAGGAGGTGAAACCTTCCAACGAGAAGGCGATCAGGTTGAGCCGGCTCCATTTCGACGTGCCGCTGGCGCGGTTCTCCGGCGAATAGGGCAACGCCTTCTGGCGGAAGCCGGCCCAGGCAAACAGGCCCTTGTTGAAGCGTCGTTTGTCACGCAGGCTGGTCAGCGCACGCGCCACGGCACCGCGCATGACGCGAAAGTCGCCGGCATTTTCGGGAATGTCGAAACGCTGGCTGCTGTTGATCAGGCTGTAGAAAAGCCGCGCCAGCTGACTGCGTCGCCAACTGGCCTCACGCCTGTCGTTCTGCGCGTAGACGACATCGATGTCGGGATGCTCCACCAACTCGGCGATCATCTTCAGGCTGATGTCCATCGAATGCTGGAGGTCGGCGTCCATGATCAGCACCATGTCCCCGCGCGACTGGTCGAGGCCGGCGAGCACGGCCACTTCCTTGCCGAAATTGCGGCTGAGGCGGACGATCTCCCATGACCCCGTCAGCACCTGCGAAAACCGTTTGGCGCCATCGTCGCGGCTGCCGTCGTCGACCAGGATCTTGTGCACGTCCATGCCGAAGCGCTCTGCCACCGCTGCCTCCAGCGCGGCAAGCAACTCGGCGAAGGCCAATGCCGACGGCGCCTCGTTGAGGAACGGCGCGACGATATCGAGTACCGGCCGCGACTCAGCCATTTGCGACCCCCGCATTCACCACCTTTTCTCCCGCCTTGGCCCAGAACCACCAGATCAGGGAACAGGCGATGAAAGCAATCGCGATCGGCCTGAACCAGGGGTAGAGGAAAGCATGCACATGTTGCTCGACGCCGGTCAGCCCGGTCGCGAACAGCGCCGTCGACAGCACCGAGGCGAGGACTCCGCCTCGTTCCTCGCGCCACAAAAGGGCGATGGCGAGCCCGGCAGGCACGGCGATCATCGCATAGGTGTTGGGCTCGACGCGCGGATTGAAGACGCACATGTAGAAAGTGGCTGTCAGGAAGATCGCCAGCCCGGCCGTCCCCCGTTCGAGCTTGCGATCGAACCAGAGCACGGTCGAGAGCGTCAACAGGCCGGCCACGAAGCGCACCGCCGTGGCGCCGGATTCCGCGATGGGCATCCCCGCCGCCGCAAAAGGCGCGGTGAAATCGGAGGCAACAAAGCGGCTGGTCTTGTCGACCGCCATCGAGGTCAGCATGCGGGCGAAATCAAGATACTGGCCGTTCAGATAACTGGCTGGCGCGAAAGCATAAGGTATGGCGAGCACGACCAGCACCGCCAGCACCAGCACCGGGATCAGCCGGGGGCGCAGCCCTCCTGCCAACAGCAGCATGATGATAGCGGTCGGCTTGGCGATGACGGCCAGCGAAGCCCAGAAGAAGGTCTCGGCGCGCCGACCTTCAAGCGCCGAAAGCGTAAGGAGCCAGCAGGCGCCGGTCAGCAGTATTGTCGATTGTCCGTTGCGGATCGCGCCGAGCGCCAACGGCAGAGCGAGGAAGAGACCGAATGAAAGCAGCCAGGTCAGTTGCTGACCGCCGAGCTTGCGAACCTGCCGCATTGCGGCAAAGGTCAGCACCGCGAAGCCGAGGGCATGCCACACCAGGCCGCCCAGATGGGGGCCCAGCTTCAGCAGCGGAACATAGAGCGCGGCAAAAGCCGGCGCGTAGAGATACCCCATCTGGGAGCCAAGATTGTAGAGCGGCCGGCCGGCCAGAAATTCCTCGCTGCCAAATCTGTAGGCCCCCAGCACCGAATGCGTGTCCGGCGACCACAGGACCATGACAAGAACGATCAGGAACGCTCCGATCCACATGCTAAGTCCCAAACGGTCGAAAACCGGGTTGGCAATCGTCATCAAGTCACTCCACACCACCCCGAAACAGGCCCTTGCCCGCGCCGTCAGGCATTCGATGGCGGCGGCATATCACGGACAAAGCGGCGCGGCATAGAGGGCTGAAAGAGTGGATGGTGCCCCGACGGCACCGGCGGCAGCCGGACATCGCCTTTTTTGGCGTCGAGAGCGTCTGGAGGCTTCGTGTTCGAGCTTCGGGCACCTTCATGCTAAGGCCGGATGAACACCTTGCCGTTGGGCTTGGCCAGTTCCGCCGGCACCCGCGCCATTGCCTCGGCGAGCGGCACCACCGCCGTCACATCGGTCGACCAGCGCCCATCGGAGAACCGTTTCTGCGCTTCCAGGATCGCCGGGCCGCGGCGGTCGCGAAACTGGCGCATCCACTCGCTCAGCCAGAAACCCTCTATGTGCTTGTGCTGGAAGATCAGTTGGCCGGGTTCACGGATGATCGTGGCTTCGGGATCGAGCCGCCCATAGATGATCCAACGCGAGCGCTTCGGCATGACGTCGAAAATGGCAGAGGCAAGCGGCCCGGTGACCGCGTCGAGGAAGATGCGCGGCTGTTCGGCCTTCATCACCTCGCGTAGCGCCGTCTTGAAATCCGGCGCCTTTTCGTTGAGGACGTACGCCGCGCCACGCTCCTTCAGAGCCGCGATCTGATCGTCGCGGCGCACCGTGACGATGGGTCGAAAACCCGCTTCCCTGGCCAGGCCGATGATCAGCTTGCAGAGTTGGCTGGCGCCGGCGGTCATGACGAAGGCCTTTTCGCCCTCTTCTGTGACGATGTCGTACATGGCGAGCGCGGTGAGCGGGTTGACAATCATCGCCGCTCCATCCTCGTCGCGAACGGTGTCGAGCAGGGGGATGCAGACCACCGCTTCCGCAACGGCATATTCGGCCCATGAGCCCCAGTTGCTGACGCCTGTGGCGAAAGCGACGCGCTTGCCGACGAGGCTCTTGGGATAGGGCTCATCGCCACCGGCGACGACGGTGCCGACACCCTCGAAGCCGGCCGGCTGGCCCTTGGCGCGCGGCTGGCCGTACTGGCCCTTGATGAACATGACATCGGACGGATTGATCGAGGCGAGGCTGACCTTGATCAGCACCTGCGTTGGCCCCGGCATCGGCACCGCGATGCTGCCCGGCTCGAGATAGGGCTCCATCGCTTCCAGCGCACTGCCGGAAGGCGTCCTGGTGTAGCCGTCGCCGACAAGCAGCAGCGCCTTCATTTCGGAGGGGACGGTCATCGGAACACTCCTTGCTCGGACCTGCCGGCGTCGCCGGGTGACGAATGCCGGCGCTCAAACCTTTTCTTGCGTGTATTTCTTCAGTTCCGTCCGCGCCACCTGGCGGCGATGCACGGCGTCAGGCCCATCGGCAAGGCGCAATGTCCGCAGATGCGTCCATGAGCGCGCCAGCGGCGTGTCCTGGCTGATGCCTTGCGCGCCGAACATCTGCACCGCCTCGTCGGTGACCTTGAGCGCGACGCGCGGCGCAATCACCTTGATCTGGCTGATCCAGGGTGCTGCGGCGCGCGCATCGCCCTGGTCGATCATCCATGCCGCCTTCAGGCAGAGCAGCCGCGCCATCTCGATCTCCATGCGGCATTCGGCGATGATGTCGAAATTGGCGCCGAGTTTTGCCAAGGGCTGGCCGAAGGCCTCGCGGCGCACGGAACGCTGGCACAGCAGCTCCAGCGCCATCTCGGCCTGGCCGATGGCGCGCATGCAGTGATGGATGCGGCCGGGGCCGAGCCGGCCCTGCGCGATCTCGAAACCCCTGCCCTCGCCGAGGATCAGGTTCGATGCGGGCACACGCACATTGTCGAAGCGAAGATGCATGTGGCCGTGCGGCGCATCATCGTCGCCATAGACCTGCATGGCCCGGACCTTGGTCACGCCCTTTGCGTCGGAAGGCACCAGGATCATGGAATGCCGCCTGTGTTTCGGCTCTTCGTCGGCACCGGTCCTAACCATGACGATGTAGATGGCGCAGCGCGGATCGCCGGCGCCGGAAGCCCACCATTTCTCGCCGTTGAGCACATAGTCGCCGCCCTGGCGCTCACAGCGCATCGCAATGTTGGTGGCGTCGGACGAGGCGACATCCGGCTCGGTCATCAGGTAGGCCGAGCGGATCTTGCCGTCTAGCAGCGGCTCGAGCCACGCCTTCTTGTGGTCGGCCGATCCATACCGTTCCAGCACCTCCATGTTGCCGGTGTCGGGCGCCGAGCAGTTGAAGGTCTCGGCGCCGAGATGCGCCTTGCCCATCTCCTCGGCAAGATAGGCGTATTCGACGGTGGACAGGCCGTAGCCGCGCTCCGAGCCGGTCAGCCAGAAGTTCCACAGGCCGCGCTCCCGTGCGGTCTTCTTCAGCCCTTCGAGGATTTCACTCTGGCGCGCGCTATGGACCCAGCGGTCGCCTTGCTTGCCCACTTCGCCGAGGAATTCCTTGTCGAGCGGCATGATCTCGTCGCGCACCATGGCCGCGACGCGCGCGTGGATCGGCTTCAACCGCTCGGTCATGCCGAGATTCATCTCCGTCATCGCTAAACCTTCATGCAGGCCAGGCATTTTACACGTGGCAAGGATGACCGTACTTCGGATAGCCTTGTCAACGCGAACTGTTTTGCCTGCACACCGAGGCCCGCATACCAAGGTAGGGCGCGGAGGATTGTGATGAGCTATCTGGACGAGCTGTTTTCGGTGGCCGGCAAGACCGCGCTGGTGACGGGAGCGGCGACCGGCATCGGCCGCATGGCGGCAACCGCGCTGGTGAGGGCCGGAGCGAGCGTCATGATCGCCTCGCGCAAGGGCGAGGATTGCATCAAGGTCGCCGGTGAACTGAACGGGCTTGGCGCACCGGGCCGGGCCGAAGGCTTCGCCGGCGATGTCTCCAGCGAAGCCGGCATTGCCGCACTCGTCGCCGAGGTCAAGGCGCGGACCGACCACCTGAACATCCTGGTCAACAATGCCGGTGTATCCTGGGGCGCGCCGCTGGAGAGCTTTCCCTATTCCGCATGGGCGAAGGTGCTCGGTGTCAATGTTACCGCGGTCTTCCATCTGACGCGCGAATTGCTGCCGCTGCTCGATGCCGCCGCCAGCGATGCCGATCCGGCCCGGGTGATCAATCTTGGTTCGGTGATGGGCACGCAGCCGCTGGCCGACGACGCCTATTCCTATACGGCGTCGAAGGCCGCGGTTCATCATCTGACGCGTACCCTGGCGCTCGAATTCGCCGCCCGCCGCATCACTGTCAACGCCTTCGCCCCCGGCCCCTTCCAGAGCCGCATGACGGCTTTTGCCACCGGCACGCAGGAACAGGCCGCACATGTCGGCAACCACGTTCCGATCGGCCGTATCGGCGCACCGGATGACATTGCCGGCGCAACACTCTATTTGTGCAGCCGTGCAGGCAGCTATGTTACCGGCGCCATCCTGCCGATCGACGGCGGACAGTCGGTGCAGCATGGGCTGACCTTGTTCAAGGAATAACATTTTCCGGCCGGAGCCGGGGGTGAACTGGAGGACATCCGCGTGGAACCGATCAGTCTCGATGTACTTCTGGCCAGTGTCGGCAAGGAAGTTGGCGTGTCGCCGTGGCGGGTAGTCACGCAACGCATGATCGACCAGTTCGCCGACGCCACCGACGACCACCAGTTCATCCACTGCGATCCGGAGCGCGCCATGCGCGAGACGCCGTTCGGCGGCACAATCGCGCATGGCTTCCTGTCGCTGTCGCTGTTGTCGGCGATGACCTTCGAGACCATGCCGCCGTTGGAAAACGGCAAGATGGGCGTCAACCACGGCTTCGACTCGCTGCGCTTCCTGGCGCCGGTGAAGACCGGCGCGCGCATCCGCACCCGTTTCGTGCTGGCCGACGTCAAGGTCAGGCCGTCGGGCTGGGTACAGACCGCGCATGACGTGACGATCGAGATCGAAGGCTCCAAGAAACCGGCACTGACCGCTCGCTGGCTCACGCTGACCCTGATCGAACGCCAGCCCGAGACGGCATGAACGATCCGAACGTTCTCGACCAGGCAGCACTGGCGCCTTATCTCGAGGCCAGCATCCCCGGCTTCACCGGGCTCCTTTCCATCGAAAAATTCAAATCCGGCCAATCGAACCCGACTTACCTTTTGACTGCGCAAAGCGGCCGCTACGTGTTGCGCGCCAAGCCGCCCGGGCAACTGCTGAAATCGGCCCATCAGGTCGACCGCGAATTCACCGTGATGAGCGCCCTTGCCGGCACCGCCGTGCCGGTGCCCAGGATGCTGCATCTGTCGGCGGAGGACTCGCCGATCAGTCGTATGTTCTACGTCATGGATTTCGTCGACGGCCGCATCCTCTGGGATCCGGCGCTGCCGGAGGCCCGCGACAACGACGAACGCGCCGCCATCTACGATGCCATGAACGCTACGCTTGCGGCGCTGCACGATGTCGATGTCGGGGCTGCGGGTCTCGTCGATTTCGGTCGGCCGGGCAATTATTTCGAGCGCCAGCTGGCCCGCTGGACCGCCCAGTATCGCGCCTCGGAAACCGGTACCATCGCCGATATGGACCGGCTGATTGCCTGGCTTGAGACGCATAGGCCCGCCGACGACGGCCGCGTCTCTCTGGTGCATGGCGACTACCGGCTGGACAATCTGATTTTTGCCGCCGACCAGCCGACGGTTCTGGCGGTGCTCGACTGGGAATTGTCGACGCTCGGTCACCCCTTTGCCGACATCGCCTATCAATGCATGCAATGGCGCCTGCCCCACGCCTCGGGCTTTCGTGGCCTGGGCGGCATCGACCGTCGCGCGCTCGGCCTGCCCTCCGAAGAGGACTATGTCGTCGCCTACTGCCGGCGACGCGGGCTGGACGGCATCGGCGACTGGACCTTCTTCCTGGCCTTCTCCTTCTTCCGGCTGGCGGCGATATGCCAGGGCGTTTTCAAGCGGGCATTGGACGGCAACGCCTCCAATCCCGAAAAGGCCAGAACCTATGGCGAGGCGGTAAAACTGCTTTCGCATCTCGCCGCGAAATTGATCGGCAAGGAGGCGTGATGGGCCGTTTTGCGGGAGCAACCGTGCTGATCACCGGTGCGACCGGCGGGCTTGGCCGGGGTGCGGCGAAGGGCTTTGCCGCTGAAGGTGCGCGGCTGGTGCTGTCGGACATCGACGAAAGGGCGCTGGCCGAACTTGCAGCCACGCTGCAGGCCGAAACGGCGACCCTTGCCGGCAACATCGCCGACGAAAAACTATCCGAGGATCTGGTCAGGCTGGCGGTCGAGAAATTCGGACGGCTGGATGTCGCCATCAACAATGCCGGCATCGTCCAGAGCTTCGTGCGCTTGCCGCAGGTCCCCTCGGACGAGGCCCGCCGCGTGCTGGAGGTCGATTTGCTCGGCGTCTTCTATGCCATGAAGCATCAGATCCCGCAGATGGAGCGGCAGTTCAAGGCGACCGGCAAGGGCGGCGCCATCGTCAACATCGCTTCGGCCGCCGGCCTGTCCGGCGCGCCGAAACTCTCGGTCTATTCCGCCGCCAAGCACGGCGTCATCGGTTTGACCCGCTCGGCGGCGGTCGAATACGCCACCAAGGGCCTGCGCATCAACGCCATCTGCCCCGCCCACACGAGGACGGCGATGGTCGACAGCTTCGTGCGCGTCTCCGGCGCGCCGGAAGCGGAGGCGTTGGCGGAGCTGACGCGTGGCGTGCCGATGAAGCGGGTGGCGGAAGTCGACGAAATCACCACCGCCATCCTGTTTGCCGCCGATCCGGCAAACTCCTTCATGACCGGCCATGCGCTGGCCGTCGACGGCGGCATCGGTGCGATCTGAAGCATGCCGTTTGGGAACCTGTCGCGCCCTTGTCCGTTTTCGTACAGCGTATATAATTTAGCCAGGTACCAACCAACCAAAGGCACGAGATCTTGCCGCCGAGCGTCCAGACACGCCGCGAGAAACAAAGGGCCGAACTGCGCTCCGAGCTGGTCGAAGCCGCGCACAAGCTCGTCCAGGAAGAAGGCTATGAAGGCCTGACCATCCGCAAACTGGCCAAGCGGGTCGGCTACGCGCCGATGTCGGTCTATTCCTATTTCGCCGACAAGCAGGACATCCTGTTCGCCCTGGCCGAGGATGCATTCGAGACGCTTGCCCGCCGCATCGAGGAGCATTCGTCCGACGATCCGATCGAGGCATTGCAGGCGGTCATGACCGAGTATGCGGCTTTCGGGCTCGGCAATCCCAACGAATACCGCACCGTATTCATGACCGAAAAGACCAAGCTGCCGGAAGGCAGGAGCTACGAGGACATGGAAGAGAGCAACCCTGCGATGAACGCGCTGATCAGCAGGGTCGAGGCCTGTGTCGCCGCCGGCAAGCTGCAGGGCGACCCGCGCGCCATCGCCACCATGCTGTGGGCGGTCGGCCACGGCACGATCTCGCTGCTGATCACCTTTCCGTTCTATCCGTTCGGCGACCCGCAGGCTTTCGTGAAGCGGATGTGCGATTTCACGCTTGCCACGCTGAGCACGCAGACCGTGCCGCCGCTGACCGAAACGCCGGTCAAGTGCTGAGCGGCATCCTTCACAGGCTCTGACAACACGACCAACGTCCGGTTGGAGTGCTCGGCTGCGCCAGAACGCCGCGATTTTTGGCGTTCAATAAAAGTTCAATAAAATTCATTCGTACATGTACGTTTCTGACTTGAACGACGGCATCGCCAGACGTATATGTACGCCGTATCGTACACGTACGGAAAAAATTCAACGGTCGAAAACGGAGACTGACGATGAAAACGACACTCCTCACCCTCGCCGCCGTGCTGGCACTTTCGGGCTCGGCCTTCGCCGCCGGCGCCACCCATCCGGTCAAGCAGGCACCGGCTGCGACCTGCGTCGACACTAGGACCCATGTGAAGCTCGATTGCGCTCCGACCGGCTCGGTCGAGAAGCAGGGTTCCACGGAAAACACCGCTGACGGCAAGGGCCCGCGGCTCGGCATCAGCATCAATCCGTGGATCGTGCCCAGCACATTTTGAGACAAAATCAAACGCCGAGGCCGGCGCAAATTGAAAGCCGGCCTGGCGAGCAGTTTGGTCTAAGCGACGCCACCTCGGTTGGCGGCACCGGACTGGCCCAGTCGAACGCTGACGCGTAGCCCGGCCTGGCCCATCAACTCAGGCCCTTGTCACCGTCGGCATGCAGGCGCAGCCCTTTCTGGACGATCTTCTCCTTGGCGGCGTCCGTCGGCACGTTCGGCGCATTGGTGATGCCGGACCAGGCCGGCGCCGGGTTGTGCGCCCAATGCACGGCGTTGCGCAGCACCTGCTGCACGCCCTCATTGTGGTAGATCGGGTAGGTTTCGTGGCCGGGCGAAAAGTAGAATATCCTGCCGGCGCCGCGCTGGTAGGTCAGCCCGGACCGGAACACCTCGCCGCCCTCGTACCAGGACACGAACACCGTCTCGAGCGGCTCCGGCACCGCGAACGGCTCGCCATACATCTCCGTCTCGCCAATCTCCAGGCACTCGCCGATGCCCTGCGCGATCGGATGGCTGCGGTTGATCGCCCAGACGCGCTCGCGCTCGCCCGCCTCGCGCCATTTCAGCGAACAGGGCGTGCCCATCAACCGCTTGAATATCTTCGAGTAGTGGCCGGAATGGAGCACGATCAGCCCCATGCCTTCCCACACCCGCTTCTGCACGCGCTCGACGATCTCGTCCTTGACCTCGCCATGCGACCTGTGGCCCCACCACAGTAGGACATCGGTGGTGGCCAGGCGCTGTTCGCTCAAGCCGTGCTCGGGTTCCTGCAAGGTGGCGGTGGTCGCCTCGATACCCTTGTCCTGGTTGAGCGCCGCGGCGATTGTGCCATGCATGCCCAAGGGATAAAGGTCGCGCACGGCGGCATTGGTCTGCTCGTGGACGTTCTCGCCCCAAACGATGGCTTTTGTCGGCATTTTTCTCTCCCAAAGCGCTTTAAATAGCATGCCCGATGGGATTGAGAAGGCCCGATCCGGCCTGGTCCGATGGAAACTACCTCGTCCGCTTCTTGCGGCCGGCCACGGTCTTGGCCTTGCCCGGCTTCGCGGGACCGCCGGGGATGGCCGTCCCGGTTATCGACACCGGATCGCTGGCCGGAAAGGTGTCCTCGAGGCCTTCCTCAAGTTCTTCTTCGGCGCTCGAGCCCTCGTGCTTCTCATGTTCGAGCGAACGAACGGCAGGGCTCTTCTTGACCGGCGACTTCGGCGCGGAATTCGACGGCATCGGCATTCTCCCTCGGCGTGCGGATGCAGAACGAGCGTGCCCYGCAAAACGTTCCGAGTTCAGACCGCTGCGTCTCGCGATCCCTCGGACAGGAAAGTAAAGACATAGTCCGAGAAGGAACGCCAGCACTCGACCCTGAAGCCATCGGCCGCCGTGCGCAACAGCACGATCTCGGCCTTGCCCAGGATCGTGCGCGAAGCCGCTCCGACCGGGAAGGCATCGAGCGACAGATCCTGCGGGCAGCCAGAATTGATCGCCGCGGCCGCGCCGGCGCCCGTCACTCCGATCGCGATGTTGCGATGCGAGATACCGACGGCCGAATGGAGGGCGGAAACCGCCGCGCAGTCGGCGAGCGGATCGTTGCTGGCCTCATCGATAACCAGCCATTCGTCGGGACCAAGCCACAGAGCGGTGCGGCCGGCCTTCGTGGCCGAGGTCTTCGGTTTTTTCGGCAAGGTCACGCCAAGCGCCTTGGAAAGGGCGGCAGTCGAAGCCTCCGGCGCGCGCAGCGAGATGCGCTCGGCCGGCGGCAGCACCTCGACCTTGGCGCCAGTCGCGGCGGTGCTGCGTCCAGCTAGCGCCGGACGGCGCTCGACCGAAGGCGATGCAACCGAAGTCGTCTTCTTTGCAGCGGCTTTAGCCATTGAGGCGCCCTCCCGTCTCGTCGAAGAACACCATGCCGGAAACCTCCACTTCGATCACCCCGTTCGGCATCGGCACGTAGAGAGTGTCACCCATGCGGTCGCGGCCGCCGGCGACCAGCGCAAGGGCAATCGAGCGGCCGCAATTTTCCGACCAATAGCTCGAGGTGACGTGGCCGATCATCTTCATCGGGATCGCCTGCTTTGGATCCTCGACGATCTGAGCGCCCTCTTCCAGCACCACCTTGGGGTCCTTGGTCTTGAGGCCGACCAGTTGCTTGCGGCCCTTGGCGACCAGATCCGGCCGCGCCATGCCGCGGATGCCGACGAAATCGGCCTTTTTCTTGCCGACCGCCCAGTCGAGAGCGGCATCGTTCGGCGTCACCGTGCCGTCGGTATCCTGGCCGACGATGATGTAGCCTTTTTCGGCGCGCAGCACGTGCATCGCCTCGGTGCCGTAGGCGGCCGCACCATGCTTCTGGCCCTCGGCCCACAGCGCTTCCCAGACTGCCTGGCCGTAGTCGGCCGGCACGTTGACCTCGAAGCCACGCTCGCCGGTGAACGACATGCGGAACAGCCGGGTCGGCACGCCGCAGATCTTGCCTTCGCGCACCGACATGTGCGGCAGCGCCTCGTCGGACATGTCGATGCCTTCGACCAGCGGCGCGATGATGTCACGCGACTTCGGTCCCTGTACGGCGATGACTGCCCATTGCTCGGTGATCGAGGTCAGCCAGACATTGAGTTGCGGGAACTCGGTCTGGAGATAATCCTCCATGTGGTTCATGACGCGCGGCGCGCCGCCGGTCGTCGTCGTCACATGGAAGCGGTCTGGCGCCAGCCTGCCGACGACGCCGTCATCATAGATGAAGCCGTCCTCGCGCAGCATGATGCCATAGCGGCAGCGGCCTGGCTCCAGCTTCTCCCACGGATTGGTGTACAGCAGTTCCATGAACTTGGCCGCATCCGGCCCGACCACTTCGATCTTGCCGAGCGTCGAGGCATCGAACAGGCCGGCCGTCTTTCGCACCGCGACGCATTCGCGGTCGACCGCGGCGTGCATGTCTTCACCCCCCTTGGGGAAATACCAGGCGCGCTTCCACTGTCCGACATCCTCGAACACGGCGCCTTGCGCCTCGGCCCACGGATGGATCGCCGTCTTGCGCGTCGGGTCGAACAGCGGCCCGCGCGAGTGGCTGACGATCGCGCCGAAGGTGACAGGCGTATAGGGCGCCCGGAACGTGGTCAGGCCGACTTCCGGGATTGGCTTGCCAAGTACTTCGGCAGCAATCGCTAGGCCGTGCATGTTGGAGGTCTTGCCCTGGTCGGTCGCCATGCCGTTGGTGGTGAAGCGCTTGACGTGCTCGATCGAGCGCATGCCTTCATGCACCGCCTGGCGGATATCCTTGGCGGTGACGTCGTTCTGGAAATCGACAAAGGCCTTGACCGTGGTGTCCGGCCCGGCGCCGGGGGCAGCCCCCAGCATGCCGCGCGACCAGCTCTCTGAGGCGTCGACCTTCGGCTTGTTGCTCTTGGCGGTTTTAGCAGCGGCATCTTTCGCTGCCTTCTCGCCGGCCGCATAAGCCTCGTCGATCGTCGCCGACAGCCCGTCGGTGCCGTTGCAGGCGCCGACCGAGACGCAATCCTGCGCATAGGTGCCCGGCACGAAGCGCTTGGTCTCGTCGTTGAAAGCGACCTTGCCGCGCGACTGCGAGAACAGATGCACCGACGGCGTCCAGCCGGCCGACATCAGGATCGCATCGACCGGGATGGTGCGTTCGCCACCGCCATTCTTCGGCTGCACGGTCATCGACGACACCCGCAATTTGCCACCGGCGCGGATCACCGCGCGGCCGAAATTGACCTCGATGCCGAGCGCCCTCGCCTCGTCGATCACCGGTCCGGTCGGATGGTCGCGCAGGTCGACGATCGCCGCCACGTTGACGCCGGCCTTCTTAAGGTCGATCGCCGCCGCATAGGCGGAATCATTGGCGGTGTAGACGCCGACATTCTTGCCGACAGCGACGCCATAATGGTTGAGATAGGTGCGCGCCGCACCGGCCAGCATGATGCCCGGCCGGTCGTTGTGGGCGAAGACCATGTGCCGTTCGATAGCGCCGGAGGCCAGCACCACGCGCTTGGCCCGCACCTGCCACAGCCGCTCGCGCGGCAGGTCGTGGCCGGGGGCGGAGAGATGATCGCTGACGCGCTCGACCAAGCCGACGAAATTCTGCGCGTAGTAGCCGAAGGCCGTGGTGCGCGGAAGCACGCGGACATTGCCCATGCCTTGAAGCCTAGCAATCGCCGCCTGCGCCCAGGCAAAACCGTCCTGGCCATCGATCCCGGCGCCGGTCTCGAAACGCAGGCTGCCGCCGAACTCTGCCTGCTCGTCGGCGAGGATGACGCGCACGCCGGTCTCGGCCGCGGCGAGTGCTGCCGCGATGCCGGCGGCACCGCCGCCCAGCACCAGCACGTCGCAATGCGCATAGCGCGACGAATAATGGTCGGGATCAGGTTTATCCGGGGAAATGCCAAGGCCGGCCGCGGCGCGGATCTTCGGCTCGTAAAGGCTCTTCCAGGCCGCTTTCGGCCACATGAAGGTCTTGTAGTAGAAACCGGCAGAAAACAGCGGCGACGCGATGTCGTTGACCGCGCCGACGTCGAAGGACAGCGACGGCCAGCGGTTCTGCGACTGTGCTTCAAGCCCGTCATAGAGCTCCTGCACGGTGGCCCGCACGTTCGGCGTCTTGCGCGCCGCGTCACGCTTGATCTCGACCAGCGCGTTGGGCTCTTCCGCGCCCGCCGACAGGATGCCGCGCGGGCGGTGATATTTGAACGAGCGGCCGACGAGATGGACGCCATTGGCAAGCAGCGCCGAGGCCAGCGTATCGCCCTCGATACCGGTGTAGGACTGGCCATCGAAGTTGAACCGCGCGGTCTTCGCCTGCTTGAGGCGACCGGCACCGGGAATGCGGAACGCGCCGCTCATTTGGCAACCACTTCGTTAGAGATTATGGGCAGCTTCGACGGCTTCGGTTCGCCGGCCTTGTAGGTCATGATGAACTTGTCGGTGACGGTGTCGCGCACCGCATTGAAGAAGCGCGCGCAGCCATGCATGTGCCGCCAGCGCTCATAGATGATGCCCTTGGGATTCGAGCGGATGAAGAAGAACTTTTCGAAATCGTCGTCGCTCTCGCCAGCCATGTTGGCCGAGCGCGCGATATGCGCCTCGCCGGCGTTGCGGAACTCGAGTTCCGGGCGCTCTTCCTCGCAATAGGGGCAGCGGATGAGAAGCATTTGGTTCGTTCCTACAATTCGCCGTTGCCGACATGAGCGCCGGCGGGTTGGTCGCAAAGCCTCTGGCCCATGGCGGCAAAAGGCGCGACGAGCCGGATGCGCTCCTCCACGCTTGCGGCCGGACGAAACAGGTCGCGGTACGCCATGTTGCCGATGGTGAGTTGCATCGGATCGGTCGTGACGATGACGCGGCGCGGCTCGAATGTGTCGTCCTCATCCTGGTCGGAAGGCATGTTCTCCAGGAACATGACCACCTTCTGGCCGCCGCTCCACACGCAGGCCAGGATGCCGTCATCGACGGAAAACGGCCAGTTGGCCTCGTTCCCGGCGCGGCTGATCGGCTGCGTGCGCACTTCGTCCGCCGAGGGAAAATGGAACATGCCCTGTTCCCCCGCCAGCATCAGCGGCATGGCGACAGCCATCTGCGCCATCATCAGTGCGCCACCGCCGCCGCCGCCGCCTCGTCGATGAGTCGGCCGGTGCGGAAGCGCTCGATGGTGAAGGGCGCGTTGATCGGATGCGGATCATCCTTGGCGATGGTGTGGGCAAAGACATGGCCGGAGCCCGGCGTCGCCTTGAAGCCGCCCGTGCCCCAGCCGCAATTGACATAGAGGCCGGGCACCGGCGTCTTGGCCAGGATCGGCGAGCGGTCGGGTGTGACGTCGACGATGCCGCCCCATGAGCGCAGCATCTTCATGCGCGTGAAGATCGGGAACATCTCGCAGATGGCGTCGAGCGTGTGCTGCAATATGTGCAGGCCGCCGGTCTGCGAATAGGAGACGTACTGGTCGGTGCCGGCGCCGATGACCAGCTCGCCCTTGTCGGACTGCGAGATATAGGCATGCACCGTGTTCGACATCACCACGCAAGGCACCACCGGCTTGACCGGCTCCGACACCAGCGCCTGCAGCGGATAGCTTTCCAGCGGCATGCGCACGCCGGCCATGTTCATGATGACGGACGAGTGGCCGGCGGCAACGACGCCGACCTTCTTGGCGCCGATGAAGCCGCGCGTCGTGTCGACGCCCATGACTGCGCCATTGGCCGCCCGCTTGACGCCGGTGACCTCGCAATTCTGGATGATGTGGACGCCGCGCGCCGAGGCGCCGCGGGCATAGCCCCAGGCCACGGCATCGTGGCGCGCCGTGCCGCCGCGGCGCTGCAAGGCCGCACCGACGACGGGATAGCGCGCATCCTTGGAGGTGTTTAGCGGCGGGC
>NZ_JBFULQ010000012.1:0-28328 GCF_054049815.1 Mesorhizobium sp. P5_C1
CTTCAGCGTCGACCAGGGCACGATCGTTCATACGCTGTCACTGGGCAACTATGTCCGCTTCTTCACCGATCCGATCTTTCTTCCGGTATTCTGGAACACCATCGTTTTGTGTCTCTCGGTGGCGGCAATCTGCATTCTGCTCGCCTATCCCGCCGCCTATTTCCTGACGACCCTCAAGGGGCGCTGGCGCTATGCCTTGCTGATGCTGCTGTTGGTGCCGCTGCTGATGAGCTACGTCATCAAGATCTATGCGATCCGCAGCATCCTCGGCCTTAACGGCTTTCTCAACAAGGCACTGGTCGGGCTCGGCATCCTGCAGGAGCCGTCGACGCTTTTCGTGTTCAACATGAACGCCATCCTGCTGACGCTGACGCTGCTGCTGATCCCGTTCGCCATCCTGCCGATCTTCCTGTCGCTGGAGCGGATTCCGCAGGTGCTGCTGCGTGCCTCCGACGATCTGGGCGCAAGCGGCCTGCAGACGTTCCTGCGCATCACCTTGCCGCTCAGCCTGCCCGGCGTCGCCTCCGCGGCGAGCTTCGTGTTCGTATTGGCGATCGGCGATTTCCTGACGCCGCAAATGGTCGGCGGGATCAGCGGCTTCACCTTCGGCCGCATCCTCTACAGCCAGTTCGGCACGGCCTACAATTGGCCGTTCGGAGCGGCGCTGTCAGTGGCGCTGGCTGTCGTGGTGATCGCGGCAATTCTTGTCGGCGAGCGCTTCGGCCGCAACCGGGGGACAGCGATATGACCGCCCTGCCCCGGCTATCCACCGTCTTTCTGGCTGCGATCACGACATTGGTCGCGGTGCTGCTCTACAGCCCGCTGGCCGTGCCGATCGTGTCGTCGTTCTTCACCATTGCGCATGGCAATGTCGACTGGTCTTCGCCGACGCTTGCGACCTATGTCGCCCTGGCCGAAAACCACGACATTCTGGCCGCCTTGCGGACCACGCTGATCGTCGGCGTCTGCACCGTCATCCTGTCGGTGGTCAGCGGAACGCTTCTGGCGCTCTACTATCACAGCCGCCGTTCCGGGCGCACGCTGCTGCAGTTCATCATCTTCCTGCCGTTCCTGATGCCGCCGATCATCAGCGGTCTGGCGTTGCTGATCTTCTTCCGCGAGATCGGCCTTGAACGCTCGCTGCTGACGGTGGTCATCGGACATACGGTTTTCGTGCTGGCGATCGTCTATCGCACGGTGCTGATGCGGCTGCAGTCGATGAGCCGCACGCTGGTCGAAGCATCCTACGATCTCGGCGCCACCGGCTGGCAAACGTTCTGGCGCATCGTCCTGCCGAACCTGTCGAGCGCAATGGTCGGCGGCGCCATCCTGGCTTTCGCGCTGTCGTTCGACGAGACCATGATTACCATCCTGGTCACCGGCACCCAAAGCACGCTTCCGGTGAGGCTGTGGGCGATGATGCGGCTTGGCTTTTCCCCCGACATCAATGCGCTGGTGGCGCTGATCCTGATGTTCACCGTACTGCTCTGCGTGCTCGCCGCCCGTTTTCTCATCCCCAGGCAAGTCGCCACGGAACGGACCTGAGTGCGCGGCAGCCACGGCCGACGGATGTCGCGGTATCGCGTTGATTACAGGCTGGCCGCTATCATCCTGCGAAGGCAAGTGGGACCAGGTCGAAGACCCGGCCCGGATTGAGGATGTTTCTGGGGTCGAGAGCTGCCTTCAGCCGCCGCATCGTGGCGATCTCGGCATCGCTGCGGACCAGATGCAGCCACCTCTTCTTGTCGAGGCCGATGCCATGTTCGGCCGAAACGCCGCCGCCGGCTGCCGCCACGCCGCGATAGACGATATCGTATGCCGCCGCCGGATCCACCGTGCGGACCTGGTAGTGCAGATTGCCGTCACYGAGATGGCCGAAGACGTAGATGTCGGCGCCGGGATCCATGGCATGGATGGCAGCGTCCGCTTCCCGTAGGAAAGTACCCATCCGCGCCAGCGGGATGCTGATGTCGACGCCGACAAGGCCTTTGATCGAAAACAGGACGCGATTGGCGTCCTCGCGCACGGCCCACAGCGCCCGGACTTCGCGCGGCGACTGCGAGACGACCACATCGTCGACCACGCCGTCCTCGACCGCCTGCATCAAGACCTCGGCGAAGCGCTCGCCGTCACGGTCGGGTTCGCTGCCCTGGATCTCGGCCAGCACATAGACAGGCGAACCCGCCGGCAGCGGCGCCGGCATGTCCATGCTGGCGACCATCGCGTCATAGAGCGGCGCGAAGTTGACCTCATAGGCAGACAAAAGCGGGCCGAGCCTTTGCCGCAGCAGCCCAAGCAGGGCGATCGCCGCATCGAGCGATGGGAGTGCGCAGAAGGCGTTTACCTCGGACACCGGCTTCGGATGCAGCCTGAGCGCCGCGCGTGTGACGACGCCGAGCGTCCCCTCCGTGCCGATGAAGAGCTGGCCGAGGTCGTAGCCGGAATTATCCTTGGGCAGGCCCTTCATCGAGGTCAGCACGCTGCCATCGGCAAGCACCGCCTCCAGCCCCAGAACCTGCGCCCGGTACATTCCGTAGCGCAGCACGCGGATGCCACCGGCATTGGTGGCGACATTGCCGCCGATAGTGGCCGAACCGCGTGCGCCGATATCGACGCCGAACATCAGACCGGCGCCGTCGGCTGCCTCCTGCACCGCCTGCAGCGTTGCGCCGGCCTCGGCGAGGATGGTGGCAGCCTGACGATCCGGTGCATCGAGACCTGTCATGCGTTCCAGCGACAGCACAACCTCGCCAGGCTGCACGCGCGCGGCGCCAGTCAGCCCGGTGCGTCCGCCCTGCACGACAACTGGCTGGCCGAGATCGTTGCACGCGGCCAGCGCGGCAGCGACACCCTGGGTGTCGCGCGGACGCAGCACCGCTTCGGGCAGTGCGCCGAGCTTGCCATCGGGATCGTCGCGATAGCGTTGATCCACGTCGGAGCCGGCGAGCACACCGGCCGCGCCCAGCCGGTCGCCTAGAGCAGATAGAAGTTTTTCAGTTTCAGGCGACATTGGCCAATCCTGTTGATGGGCCAATCCTATTCATGATCGCCTGCCGGTCAAACCCTTGTCCGTGCAAACGATATGGTTCTCACGGCCATCCATGTACGAGACAAACTGACCGTCCGGCGTCGATCGCGATGAGATCGGATCGACGCCGGGCGAGAAGTTGTCTTACTGAAGTTTGGCTTGCAACGCGTTGACGTCGTCGGTGGTCATTTCGCCGTCGGTCGTCACCTTGCCGTCGACGATCTTCCAGAGCCGGAAGGGGCCGGTGATGTCGCCATACTTGTCGAAGGCGACGGGACCGATGACGCCTTCGTAACGGATCGGCTTGCCGTCCTTGATCAGGCCGAGCGCCTTGGCGAATTCGTCCTTGCCGGCAAAGATCGGCGTGCCGGCCGGGTCGACCGCCTTGTACATCGCGTCCTTGATCTTGGCCGGATCCTCGGAGCCGGCAATCGCGATGGCGAGGCCGACAATGGCGCCCGCATCATAGGAGCGGTCGGCCGCCGGATTGGACGGCTCGATGCCGGAAAATTCCTTGTAGTTCTTCGTGAAATAGTCGGTGGAGGCCGTCGGGCTGGTGCCGGACGACGTACCATAGGCGTCCTTCAGATAGTCGGCGCCRACGGACTCGATGAAGTCAGGGCTGTTCATGCCGTCATTGAGCAGGAACTTCTGCACGCCACCCTGCGAAATCCAGGTGCGGGCAACCGTCGCGCCGTCAACCGGCGTGCTGACGAGATAGAGCCCGTCCGGCTCGCCGGCCATCGCCGCCGTCACTTCGGAAGCATAGCTCGACTGCTTTTCGTTGTAGGGCGTGTCGGAAACGATGGTGCCGCCGAGCGCTTTGTAGGCGCGCGAGAACTCGGCCACCATGTTGACGCCGAAGTCGTTGTTGACATGGATGATCGACAGCTTCTTGAAGCCCTTGTCGACCGCGTATTTGGCGGCAGCGACGCCCTGCAGCGCATCCGAGGTGATGGTGCGGAAGAAGATGCCATTGGTCTTGCCGTCGCGGCCGAGCGCCGTCAGCGTCGGCGACGACGAAGCCGGCGACACCTGGACGATCTTGGCCGGTGCCGTGACCGAGGTCAGGATCGGGATCGACACCGACGAGATGATGCCGCCGATGATGACCGGCACTTTCTTGACCTGAACCAGCTGGGTGGCGGCGTCGACGGCGATGTTGCCCTGGCTCTGGCTGTCGCGCGTGTCGGTCGCCAGGTCGCAGCCGCGCACGCCGCCGGCGGCATTGATGTCGCGGAAGGCCATCTCTACCGATTTGGCGCCGGCCTGACCATATTCGCCGGCCGGGCCGGTCAGTTCCATGACGAGGCCGACGGTGATCTTGCAATCGGCCGCTTGCGCCGCACCGGCCATCGTTACGAGGGCGAGCGCGGTGGTGAGTTGAAGTATCGTCTTTCTCATTGTTGTTCCCCTTTGAGCTACACGAACTGGATTACATGTCTCTTTGTCTGCGCATCGAACAAACCCAAAAACCGCTTCGCACTTTTGTCGATGCTCCTGTTCAGCGTCCCGGCACCTGCAGCCAGGTTTCATGCAGATGTCGCCATAGGACGCCGTTGGGCGCCGATGAACTGGTGGTGAAGACGGCGCTCGACTGGCGGCGGCTGTGCTTGCCACCGCGCAGTTGCGCCTCGACGTAGAAAACGACGATCGTCTCGGCATCCTGCCAGCCCGGCCGGATGTCCTCGATCGAAATGGCGAAACCGTCGTCACACGTGGCGCGGCTGGTGCGGACATGGCCGACGACCGCGTCGCGATCGAGAACCTGGCCGTCCGGTGCGACCATGGCGAAGCCGTCGCCCATGACGCGCTCGAAGCGGCTGAAGTCCGCTTTATTGGCGCGCGCCGCAACGAACCAGTCGACGAAAAAGCGATGCAGGTCGACGATCTCGGCGCTGGCGCGTGAAAACAGGGAGGGCTCGCCGCTCATTGCTTCCCCGCATTGAGGTTGTAATGCATGATCGAACCGTGGCGGCCCTGGCGGTCGCGCTCCAGCGTGTAGACATCACCCTCGAGGCCGGTGCCTTGCGCGATGACGGCTGCAATCCGCGCCCGGTCCTCGGCATCGAGCGTGACATCCATGATGCCGGCGTTGGCAAGCGCATGTGCCTGGTTGCGAGCACCGACGATGACGGCCGCCACGTGCGGCTGCTCCAGCACCCAGGCGCTGGCGATGGTGGCGATGTCGACGCCGTGGCGGTCGCCGACTGCCTTCAGCGCCTGAAGCAACTGCTGGAACAGGTTCCAGCCGCCAAAGTCATCGATGATCAGCTTGTATTTGACCAGCGAGCGGTTTTCGAGCGGCGTGGCCGGCTCGGCCACGCCTAGCCATTTGTTACTGAGGAAGCCGCCGGCGACGGAACCGTAGCAGAGGAAGCTGACGCCGTTTTTCGCGGCGAGTGCCGCAAGGCTGTTGCCCGGCCTCTGGTCGAGCACGGAATACTGCAGCTGCTGGCTGACCAGCGGGATGCCGGCGGCGAGGATTTCGGCCAGCCGCGGCGTGTCGAAATTGGTGGTGCCGAGATTGCGCACCTTGCCCTCAAGCCGAAGCTCGTTGAGCCAACCCATCGCCTCGACATAGCGCGGCTGCGCATAGTCCCACCAGTGGAACTGCACGAGATCGAGCCGCTCGGTCTTCAGCCGCCGCAGCGACTGGTCGACGATACTCCTGATATAGTCGCGGCTGATGCCGGCCAGCCGTTCGAGGTCGGGCACCAGCTTGGTATGCACCTTCATCCTGGTGGCGACGTCGAGGCCGCGCTCGCTGGCCAGCCGCAGGCGCGCCGCGCCGATCAGCTCCTCGACGCCGGTGTAGATGTCGGCGCAATCATAGGTCCAGATGCCGGCATCGAAGGTGGCGATCAGATCGGTCACCGCCTGCTGGCGGTCGATGGCGCCGTGGCCGCCGGCCAGTTGCCAGCCGCCGCGGATGACGCGCGAGATGGTGTAGCCGGAGCCGAGTTCGAAAGTCTGGGTACTCATTTGTCGTCTCCCCGCTTCGGCAGCGGCACGGCCGTGGTCTCGGCATGGCTGAACCGCCGCTTGGCCACCCTGACGATCCTCAGCCGACTGGCGCAATTGGGATCGGGACAGGCGATCTCGGCGTCCGAGGTCATCCAGTCGTTCGGGTGGGTCGGGCGCTGCTTGGCTGCCAGCAACGGCAACACGGCCGATATCGAATAGATCGAAAAGCCCTGGCCAGCCGGCATCGACAGCATCTCGCCCTTGAGCTCGAAATAGTCGCCGGCCTTGGCGCCGCAATAGATCGGTTTGCCCTCCGGGATGACCGCCTCGACGCGAAGATCGAAGAGCTCGAAACTGTCGTCGGCCATCTAGCCCTCCACCAGGCTGAAGGTGACGTCGCAGGCGCCGTTGCGGCGGATGACGCCGCAGGCGGCGGCGAACCGATCGCGCTCTTCGGCGCGCACTTGCGCCACCACGCTGCCGGCGAACCAGCCGATCGGGAAAAGCAGGCGCGCGCCCTGCCCGTAGTAGAGACCGATGTCGAAGATCGCATTGGGATTGCCGCCCCACATGCGCGGCGGCACATAGGACAACACGATGTCGCCCGGCTGCGGCGTCAGCGTCGCGTTCTCGGCCGGCAAAGGCCTGGCAAAGGGCTGGCCCTCGAGATCGGCAGCGGGAACCGGACAGGAGATTTCCGGTCCCGTCCACATCGCATGGATGCCCGGGACGACGCGTGGCGTGCCGAGATATGCCTTGAGGAAGGCAGCGTTTTCCGGCGCTTTCTGCGGCAGCAACAGCGCCGTTACGGAAAGCTGCGAGCGTGGCTCGTTGATCCTGATGGCGGTCATGTCTGGTCTTTCGCGGCGGCGGATTGCAGCTTGCTGCGCAGGAAGGTGAAGGGCCGGCTGATGTCGGCGGCCAGCGACTCCCGCGCGGCCTGCGCATCCTGGGTGGCCAGTGCCGTGACGATGCGGCGGTGATACTGGGCGGTGTCGACCTCGCCGGCTTCCGAGAAGGCGTAGATGGCGACACGAATGCAGGGGCCCGATTGCAGCCACAGGCTCTCGATCATCGGGATCAGCACGGCCGAGCCGCAGGAGCGATAGATCTCGAAATGAAAGCTCTGGTTGAGCGTCACTTCGCGATCGACATCCTTCTTGTGTTTCAGAGCCCGCATCTCGTCCCATTCGCCGAGAATGGTCTCGATGGTGGCGATCTGGCGCGGTCCCATGCGGGCGGCGGCCAGCGCAATGGCCTCGCCCTCGATCAGGATGCGGGCACGCAAGAGATCGTCGAGGCGTTCAAGCGTGATCGGCGGCACCCTCACCGAACGGTTGGGCAGCGCCTCCAACGCCTTTTCGGTGATCAGCCGGCCGAGCGCCTCGCGCACCGGCATGGTCGAGGTGACCAGCGCGTCGGCCAGACCACGTATGGTCAGCACCTGGCTTGGCTCGAACAGACCGCCGATCAGGGCACGGCGCAATTCCGAATAGACGCGATCCTGCACGGTCTCGCGGCCGACCGGCGCCAGCTGGGCCGCGATGGCCTCGTTGTTCTTTTCGATGGCAGCCTTTTGCATGGAATTCCGTTCTCGGCCGGTTTTCGGCTTGCGGACGAAATTAAAGCCGAATAGCGTGATCAAAGCAAGTGTGATCACAAATCAAAAATCAGGAGGCGACAACGATCGTCTTCGGCCAGAGGGTTTGATGAGCGAGGCAGCGGAACAGCAGGGACAAGAGACCCGTGCGCCGGTCCTGACGGCAAGGAACGTCGTCAGGCGGTTCGGCGGCCTCGTCGCCGTCAACGATGTCTCGTTTGACGTCAAGGCGGGAGAAATCCTCGGCTTGATCGGGCCGAACGGCGCCGGCAAGACGACGATGTTCGATCTGCTTGCCGGCAGCATCCTGCCGACCAGCGGCGATATCCTGCTTAACGGTGCGCGCGTTTCGGGCGAAGCCGCGCATCTGCGCATCGGTCGCGGCCTTGGCCGCACCTTCCAGATCCCGCGTCCGCTGCCCAACCTGACGCTGATCGAAAACATCATGCTGGCGGCGCAGGGTCAGGCCGGCGAAAAGCTGCTTGCCAACTTCGTCGCGCCATGGCGAGTGGCGGCGCAGGAGAAAGCCGCCAGGACCAAGGCGCTAGAACTGCTGGATCTGGTCACCCTCACCCACCTCGCGCATGAACCGGCGCGCGTGTTGTCCGGCGGCCAGCGCAAGCTGCTCGAACTCGCCCGCGTGATGATGGCCGATCCGGCGATCATCCTGCTCGACGAACCGGCGGCCGGCGTCAACGCAACGCTGCTCGAAGTCATTATCGACCGCATCCGCGATATCAACGCGCGCGGCATCACCTTCCTGCTGATCGAACACAACATCGACATGGTGACGCGGCTCTGCCATCGCGTCCTCGTCATGGCGAGCGGCCAGTTGCTAAGCGAAGGCACGGCGGAAGAGGTCGCCAGCGACCCGCGCGTCATCGAGGCTTATCTCGGAGGCGCGGCATGAGCGAGACGGTCCTCGATGTCTGCAATCTCGAGGCTGGCTACGAGCCCGGCGTGCCGATCGTGCGCGGCGCCTCGATCACCGTTAGCAAGGGCGAGATCGTCGTCGTGCTCGGCCCCAATGGCGCCGGCAAGTCGAGCTTCATCAAGGCGATCGCCGGCCTTGTCCCGATCACCGGCGGCACGGTGTTTCTGGACGGCAAAGACATAACCGCCGCACCGGCGCACACCATGGTACGGCTTGGCTTGGCCTTCGTGCCGCAGACCGAAAACATCTTCCCGCTGATGTCGGTCGAGGACAATCTGAAGGTCGCCTGCGGCATTCTCGAGCGGCGCGAAATCCCTGCCCGCATCGACGAAATGTATGCAGCCTTCCCCGACCTCGTCCGCCAGCGGCGGACCGCCGCCGGCAACCTCTCGGGCGGACAGCGGCAGATGCTCGCCGTCGCGCGGGCGCTGATCGTCCACCCCAAGGTGCTGGTGCTCGATGAGCCGTCGGCCGGCCTGTCGCCGAAATTCGTGTCGATGGTGTTCGAGATGCTGGCCGGCATCCGCAAGTCCGGTGTCACCATCCTTTTGGTCGAACAGAACGCCAAGGCAGCACTGGCCATCGGCGACCGCGCCTATGTGCTGGTCGAAGGCAAGGACCGGCACGAAGGCATCGCATCCGATCTGTGGAACGACCCGGTCGTGGCCGAACTCTATCTTGGCCAGCGCCCCCTCAAGGCAGAAAAAACGCCTCACGCCGGGAAAGGAGGCGCGGCATGAGCCTGCAATTCATCGTCGACGGGCTTTTGACCGGCTCGATGATCGGCCTCGGCGCCATCGGCGTGACGCTCACCTATTCGATCCTGCGCTTCTCGAACTTCGCCCATGGCGACTTCATGGCCTGGGGCACCTATGCGACGCTGGCCGTCGTCAGCGCCATCGGCGCGACATTCGGCAAGGTGGCACCGATCGGACCGCTGTCCTTCGGCTGGCCGCTGATCGTCGCACTGATCGTCGGCATGGCCTTCACTGCTTTGCTGGCGCTGCTGCTCGACAAGGTTCTGTTTGCGCGGCTGCGCTCGCAGGGCCAGGCGATCATCGTGGTGATGGCGAGCTTCGGCGCCTCGATGGCGCTCAGAAGCCTGCTCGAATTCACCTTCACTTCGCGGCCGACCTATTTCAGCCGGGCGATCCAGATCGCCATGCCGGTCGGCTTCGGCATCCGCATCACGCCAGACCAGATTGCTCTCTTGCTGCTGACCGCCATGCTGGTGCTCGGCGTGCATCTGTTGATGACGCGCACGCAGACCGGCCGCTCAATGCAGGCGCTCAGCCAGAATGCGGCACTGGCCCGCATCGTCGGCATCGATGTCGCCAGCGTGGTGCGCGTGACCTGGATCATCGGCGGCGCGCTGGCCTGTGTCGCCGGCGTGATGATCGGCATTCTGGTGCAAATCCGCCCGTTCATGGGCTTCGACATGCTGCTGCCGATGTTCGCCGCCGCCATTCTCGGCGGCATCGGCAGCATTCCCGGCGCCGTGCTCGGCGGCCTGATCATTGGGCTCGCCGAAGCCGGCGCGGTGCAGTTGATCGGCGCCGAATGGCGCGCCGCCGTCTCCTTCATCATCCTGATGGCGGTGTTGTTCGTGCGACCAATCGGCCTGTTCGGTGTGAGGGAACGCTGATGGATCTGCTCGGCTACGGCGCCTTCTTCCTGACCACCGCTCTGATCTTTTCGCTGGTCACGCTGGGGCTCAACTTGCAATGGGGGCTGACCGGGCTGTTCAATGTCGGCCTCGCCGGCTTCGTCGCCATCGGTGCCTATACCTCGGCGCTGCTGACCACACCTGACGATGCCGCGCGACTGGGTGGCTTCGGCCTGCCGATCCTTGTCGGTTGGCTCGGCGCCATGGCCGTCGGTGGCATCGCCGCGGCACTTACCGGCATGGCCACGCTGCGGCTGAGATCCGACTATCTGGCGATCACCACGTTCGGCGTCGCCGTCGTCGTGCAGTTGGTCGCGCTCAACGCGCAGGGATTGACCGGCGGCCCGTTCGGCATCGGCTTCATCCCGCGTCCCTTCGGCAGCCTTGCTGAGACACCGCTGCTGTTCAACCTGTCCAACCTTGCCGTCGTCTCGGCGGTGACGCTGGTCGCCTATCTCGCCCTGGAGCACCTGTCGCGCAGCCCGTGGGGACGCGTCTTGAAGGCGCTGCGCGAGGACGAACGGGCGGCGATCTCGTTGGGCAAGAGCGCGCGCTTCTATCGCGTCCAGGCCTTTGCCGTCGGTGGCGCCATCATGGCGCTGGCCGGCGCGCTGCAGGCGCATTTCACCGGCTTCATCGCGCCGGACAATTACCTGCCGATCCTGACCTTCCAGGTCTGGGTGATGCTGATCGTCGGCGGCTCGGGCAGCAATGTCGGCGCTGTCGTCGGCAGCATCCTGGTCTGGGCGATATGGGCTGGATCGGGCACGTTGACCAGCGTGCTGTTTCCGCCGGAGCAGCAGGCCCGCGCCGCCGCGCTGCAGATCGCCGCCATCGGCGTCATGCTCTGTGTCATCCTGCTGATCCGGCCGAACGGCCTGTTCGGCGACCGGCCGCGGCGGCCATGGTTCGGCAAGCGGGCAAAGATGGTTGCCGGCAAGAGCAGTTCCGGGTCATGAATGCCGCGGTCCGGCAGGAAGCGCACGACGTTTCGCTCTGGCATGCCGTCAGCCGCAATCGTCGCGGCAGGCCGGCGCTGCAAGGCGGGCTCGATGTCGACCTCGCCATCGTCGGCGGTGGCTTTTCCGGCCTCTCGACCGCGCTGCACGCCGCCGGGAAAGGACTGTCGGTCGCCGTTCTCGAAGCCGAAATAATCGCTTGGGGCGCGACCGGCAGGAATGCCGGCTTCGTCGTGCCGAACTTTGCCAAAATGGACCCGGACAACATCATCCGCCATCTCGGCCCCGAGCGTGGTGAACGGCTGATCGATTTTGCCGCCGGCAGCGCCGACCTGGTCTTCGGCCTGATCCGCCGGCACGGCATCGACTGCGACGCCGTGCAGAGCGGATGGATTCAGCCGGCGCATTCCCCCGCCGTGTTCGAGAAGGTCAAATCCCGCGCCGGGCAATGGGCGCAGCGCGGCCGGCCTGCCGTTGCCTTGGACCGGCAGAGCGTCGAGGCACTGACCGGCGCGCGCGGCTATGTCGGCGGCTGGATGGATCGTTCTGGCGGCGTGCTCAATCCGGTGGACTACGCGCGTGGGCTGGCCGATGCGGCCGAGAAGGCCGGCGCGCGCATCTTCGAGCATACGCGCGTCACCGCGCTCGATCGCACGACGGATTGCTGGGTGTTGAAAACGCCAGAGGGCTCGGTACGCGCCGGCAAGGTGCTGATCGCCACCAACGCTTATGGTGGGGCGCTCAATCCGTTGCTGCAACGAACCTATGTTCCGCTTAGGGTTTTCCAGATCGCCACGGCGCCGCTGCCCCGTGAAATCCGGACGCGCCTCCTGCCTGGCGGGCAAGGCGTCGGCGACACCAGGCGCAATCTCTTCACATTCCGCTTCGACGCCGAGAACCGGCTGATCAGCGGCGGCATGCATATCCTTGGCGCCGGAGCCGATGCGCGCGTGCCGCAGACGATCTGGCGACGGCTCGCTAGGCATCTTGAATTGCCTGACCTGGCGCCGCTTGCCTATAGCTGGTCGGGAATGGCCGCGGTCGAGCCGGACTTCCTGCCGCACCTCATGGACCTCGGGCCCGGGCTCATTGCCGGTCGCGCCTGCAACGGACGGGGCATTGCCATGACGACGGCGATGGGCAAGGTGCTGGCCGACTGGGCGACTGGAGCCGATGCCCGCGATCTGCCGCTGCCGTTTGCGCCGCCGGCACCGATCCCGTTCCATGCCTTGTTGCGGCACGCGCCCAATATGCTGCTCGGCTGGAGCATGCTGCGCGACCGGTTGGACGAAACGAGATAGGCGGACCGTCACCTGGCCGCGTCAAGGTTTGACGACAGAACAGCGGCTGCCATGGCGATGTCTTGTTCGATAAAAGTCCGGACGGCGGGACCGCTGCGCTGCTCCAGCGCGGCGACGATCTTGCGGTGCGCATCGTTCGACTGCGGAACGTAGCGATCCGCCTGCATCAGCAGCTTGAGATACGGCCCGACCCGCCCCCAGAGGTCGCGGATCATATTCAGAAGGATCGGCGCGCCGGCATGCTGGTAGATGGCGAAGTGAAAGGCCTCGTTCAGCGTTAGATAGGCCCTGGCGTCGCCCGCCTCGATGGCGTGCTGCATGCCGGCGAGCGTAGCGTGGATGTCGACCAGACCGCTTTCGGTCATCCGCGACGCCGCCATCTCGCCCGCCAGACCCTCGACGGCGATGCGGATGCGCGTCAGTTCCTCGAAGGCGGGGGCGGACAGCAAGGGCACGATAACCGAGCGGTTGTTCTGCATCTCGAGCAGCCGTTCGGCGACCAGCCTTTGCAGCGCCTCGCGGATCGGCGTGGTCGATATGCCGAACGTCTCGGCGAGCTTGCGGATGACCAGTGTCTGGCCCGGGCTGAAGCCGCCGGAAATCAATTCCTGCTTGAGCGCGCCATAGGCACGGTCGTTCAGGGTTTGATGTTCAAGCTTCAGCATGCGCGGCCCGCTCCGGTCACCAGTTCGACAGTGCGCGGTCGAGCGTCTCGGCCAGTTGCTCGGCATTGTCCCTGGCAAAGGGTAGCGGCGGCCTGATCTTGAGCACATTGCCGCGCGGACCGCAGGAGGAGATCAGCACGCCGTCCTCGCGCATGGCCTCGACGACTGCCGATGTCTTGCTGGCGGCCAAGGCCTCGTCGCCCTCCGCCGTCAACTCGACACCGAAATAAAGGCCGTTTTCCCTGACGTCGGCGACCATGCCGTGCCGGCCCTTCAGTGAGCCCAGCAGATCAGCCGTATAGGCGCCGACCATGCGTGCATTCTCGATCAGCCCCTCGCCCTCAATCACCTCGAGAACGGCAATGCCGACGGCGGCAGCGACCGGGTTGCCGCCGAAGGTGTTGAAGTAACCGGTGTTTGAGCCGAAGGAGGCAACAAGCTGCGGCCGTACCATCACCGCGCCCATCGGATGCCCGTCGCCGATCGGCTTGCCCATCGTAACGATATCTGGCTCGATGCCATAATTGGCGAAGCCCCACATGCCCTGGCCGAGCCGGCCGAAGCCGGATTGGACCTCATCGGCAATGACCATGCCGCCGGCTTTTTTGATGAGGCTTGCCGCCTCGCGCATCACGGCCGCATCGGGAAAGAAGATGCCGTCGCTGGAAAACGCCGAGTCGAGAAGCATTGCCGCGGGACGGACATTGCGCGCTCGCATGTCCTCGATGGCGGCGGCGACGTTTTTCGCGAAATCGCGCGCGGCGCGGCCATGATCGCGGAACGTGTCCGGCGCCGCGACAGTACGGTGCTGCGCGGGCACCGCTTTCACTCCGACCGCGGCCGGCGACAATTGTGCGGTCGCGATCGTCGCGCCATGGTAGGCGAAGTCGGTGATGATCACCCCGGTGCCGCCGCTGGAATGCTGGGCGATGCGGATGGCAAGGTCGTTGGCCTCGCTGCCGGTGCAGGTGAACATGGCATGGCCGAGATGGGGCGGACAGGTGCCGAGCAATTTCTCGGCGTAGTCGAGGATGATCTCGCTGAGATAGCGTGTGTGCGTGTTGAGCGTCGCGGCCTGCCCCGACAGGGCCTCGACGACACGCGGGTGGCAGTGGCCGACGGAGGCGACATTGTTGTAGGCGTCGAGGAATTTTCGGCCCTGGGCATCGTAGAGCCAGACGCCGCTGCCGCGCACGAGATGGATCGGGTTGCGGTAGAAGGCGCGGTAGGTCGGGCCAAGCAGCCTGGCGCGTCGCTCGAGCAGGGCGCGCTCTTGTGCCGAAGCGCCGGCATCGGCAAGGGCATTTGCAGGCGACTGGGACACGGGCATCTACTCCGGATTGGAATGGTCGAGAAAATAGCGGCGGGCATCAGCCGGCGACAGGCCGTCCAGCCGTTCGAGCGACGCCCAGACCTCGGTGGCGAGGCGCAGGACGTAGTCGCGCTTGGCCGGGAAGCGTTCGGCCTGCCAGCTGGCGATGTTGACGATGAGCGCAAGCCGGGCCCGGATCAAATCGACGAGGATGCCCAGCTCTTCGGTCTCGAGCGGTTGCACCGACCGGTAGCCGGCAACAAAGCGCGCGGCCGGCACCAGCGGATGACCTTCAGCCGGCCAGCGATAGACGGCGCCGATGGCGAGATCGCAGATCAGCGGCGAGTGGATCATGTCGCCAAAGTCGAGAATGCCGCTCACGACCTCCGGCAGCGACGCATCCATCACCACATTGTAGGAGTTCATGTCGTTGTGGACGATCTGGGCGCGCAGTTTCGGGATGACCGGCGCCGCATGCTCCTCGAAGGCGTCGATCGCACGCTCGACCATGGCCCGCCGACCAGCGTCGGCGATATGCACCAGCATCGGCCGCGTCTTGGCCACCTTGCGGATATCCCAGAGCAGGTCGCTGCCGGCGGCCGAATGGAAGAAGCCGCGCAGCGCGCGGCCAAGGCGGGCAAGGAAGATGCCGAGATTGCGATCTTGCGCCGGTGATGCAGGCGACCGCGACAGCAACTGGCCGGGCAGATAGGTGACCAGCCGGACGATGCGTGGCGCCGATCCACCGACGCTGACCGTGAATTGCGCCTCTCCTTGCAGGCTTTTGCACACAGAGGGAACCGGCAAGGTCGGGTCGACCGCAAGGATGTGATCGAGTGCCTTGTTCTGGAAGTCGGTGAAGCCCGCTTCTTCCGCCGGATGGGAGATTTTCAGGACGAACTCGCCCTCGACGTCCGTCTGGATGTGGAAATTGTGGTCGCGTTCGCCAGGCAACGGACGCGCGGTGCCGGCAAGGCCGTAGTGCCGGCGCAGGATGACGAGCGCGTCGGCCGCCGAGACGTCAGGCGCGTCCTCGGCCAGTGTTTCCCCGAAAGCATCAGGCACTGCCGCGTTCATGGCCTGGCCTCTGGATCGACGGGCTCAAGGCCGCACCAGTCGGCGATGAACAGCGCGATGGTCTGGGTGACCTTGCGCACCGAGTCCAGGTCGACGGCCTCGTCATAGCCGTGCGGCATGCGGCAGATCGGACCGTAGACGATCGCCGGCGTGTCGGCATAGAGGCCAAAGAAGCGCGCATCGGTGGTCGCCGAGGTGACATGTTCCGTAAGCGGCTCGCCCCAGACAGCGGTATGGCTGCGGCGCAGCACGGCTTCCATCTCGTCGGCCCCTTGCAGCACATAGCCCTCGGCCATGAAGCCGTTGTAGCTCATCTTGGGCGGGCGGTTGGCCAGGAACGGATCGGCGCGGGCCGCATCGGCGATGCATGCCTCAAGCTCTGCTCTGGCATCCTCGAGCTTCTGGCCGGGATAGGTCGCGACCCGCATCTCGAAAACACAGCGCGCCGGAACGCTCGACGTCCATTCGCCGCCTTCGATCTTGCCGAGATTGAAGCGGATCGGGTGTGGATGGTCGCAAAAATGCGGGTCATCGACCTTGCGGGCGTTCCAGACGATTTCGAGCTGCTTCAGCGCTTGGATGATCACGAATGCCTTTTCGATGGCATTGGCGCCGGCCGAGAAAGCGCCCGACGCGTGCTGCGGATCGCCGTCGACCTCGACCCTGAACCAGATCGGCCCGACCTGCGCCCGCATCAGCCTCGGCTCCAACGGCTCGGGGATGAAGGCGGCATCGGCCCGGTATCCGCGCTGCAGGCAGGCGAGCGCGCCATTGCCGGTGCACTCCTCCTCGACGACCGACTGCAGGAACAATTTCGCGGCCGGTTGATAGCCGAGGCTGCGCAATGCGGTCAGCGCGTAAAGACAGGCGGACAGGCCAGCCTTCATATCACCGGCGCCGCGGCCATGCATCCAGCCRTCCTCGATCGCCGGATCGTAGGGATCGCGCGCCCAGCTGTCGAGTGGTCCCGTCGGCACGACATCGATATGGCCGTTGAGGATCAGCGAGCGACCGGTCGCGTTTCTCGGCGTATGGGTGGCAACGACATTGAAGGCATCGTCATAAGAAACCGCCACGGGTGAAAAACCCGGCAGGTCGCGAATCGCTTCGACATCGACGCGCCACATGTCGACCGCATAGCCGTCGGCCTCATAGGTGGCCGCCATGAAAGATTGCGCGGCATGCTCCTCGCCGCGCTGTGAGGGAAAGCGTACGAGATCGGCCAGGAACGCGACCTGTCGCGCGAAGCCGTCGTCGACCGCGCTGAGAATGGCCTCGTCCGCAATCCGCTCAGGCATTGTATTTCACTTTCATTTGGATGGTGTATCATATCTCATATGCCATTCTCATGAAATGCAAGAGGTAGTGCCGCCAAAAAATCCGATCCAGGCCCAGGCGCTCTTGTCAGACCATTCGCGGGTGTTGGCATCAGCGGGCGTAAGTCGATACTGCTATCGGGCAGGGATGAAGAGGAATGCGTTGATCCCCGAAGACACGATGCCGGCCGAAATCACAGACCTCGCCATTGGCTACCGGCGCCTGCCGGCGGGCAAGCTCGCCAATGCGGTGACATGGATGGAGGCGCGCGCGCCGCAGCCCGACCTCGCGCAACCCCTGGCCATGACCCGGATCACGACGCCCGACTGCGCGCCCTATCGGGCGATCTTCCTTGAGATCGGAGCCCCCTGGCTGTGGGACCGCGTGTCTGAAATGTCCGACACCGAGATAACGGAGCACTTCGCCGATCCACGCCAGCATCTCTACTACGGCCATGATGAAAGCGGCGTGCATCTCGGCATGGTCGAATTCTTCGTCGCCGACAGCAACGAGATCGAGATCACCTATTTCGGCCTGTTCCCGTCCCTGACCGGCCGCGGTTTCGGCAAACGCCTGATGGCCGGTGCGCTCGACCAGGCATGGCGCCTGAAACCAAGCCGTGTCTGGCTGCATACAAGCAGCTTCGATCATCACAGCGTGATAGGCTTCTACGGCGCCTGTGGATTTGTGCCATTCGCGTCCGGTTTTGAGATCGTCGACGATCCCCGGATAAAGGGCACCTTGCCGCGCAATGCCGCGCCGCAAATTCCGCTGATCGAAGCGGAGTGGAGCAGCTGCAGTCCGGAGAACCGACAGGTTGCGCGAGCCTAGATGAGAACAGCTCCGCAACCCACCCCGCACGCGTCGCCGCATCACCGCCGATGGGTCCGTCGCGAGACCATCCTGTCAACGCTGAAGCGTCACATCGACACGCGCATCGTGCTGTTCGCCGCGCCGGCCGGCTTCGGCAAGTCGACGACGATGGCGCAATGGGCTGCGGAAGCGGCGCGCCTCGGCCGGCTGACTGCGTGGCTGTCCTGCGAGGCATCAGACAATGATGAGGGTGCCTTCCTGTCGCATCTGGTGGGCGGGCTGCGCCACCTCGTACAGAGCCCGGCGGAGCTCGACCTTGCCTTTCAGTCGAGCCCGATCCCGCAGCTTGACGTCGTGCTCGCCGCACTGGTGGCGGGATTGGCAGCGCGCGAGGCCGACATCACCTTGTTCTTCGACGACTATCACGCCATCGAGGCGCCAGCGGTCAAGCGGTTCATGGAGCGCTTGACCCGGCAGGCGCCGGCCAATGTCGCCTTCGTCATCGGATCGCGCAGCCTGCCCGACCTGCAGCTCGGCAAGCTCAGGGTGCTGGGCGATGTCTGCGAAATCGGCCCCGACGATTTGCGCTTCGCCTCCTCCGAAGCCGAGGCCTTCTTCAACGAGAAGCTCGGTTTGAGCGTCAGCAGCGGCASTGTGGAGACCTTGTGTTCGCGCACCGAAGGATGGGCCGCCGGCCTGCAGCTCGCCTCACTGTCGCTCAGTGCCGCGCATGCGCCCGAAACCGTCATCGGCAATTTCACCGGCGCCAACCGCAACGTCGCCGATTTCCTGATGGGGGAAGTGTTTCTCGAACTGCCGCCGGCGATCGCGAAGTTCCTGCTCTACAGCTCTATCTTCGAACGCTTCAGCGCGGAGGCCTGCCGGGCGGTGATGCGGGCGGCGGATGCCGAGGCGGCGATCACCGAGATCGAGACGCGCAACCTGTTCCTGGTGCCGCTCGACGAGGAGCGGCGCTGGTTCCGCTATCATCATCTGTTCCGCGACTTCCTCAGCCGCGAGATGGAACGGCGCGAACCGGAGATGATCGCGCCGCTGCATTTGGCGGCCGCCGAATGGTTCGGCGAACGCAAGATGCTGACCGAGGCGATCGGCCACGCGCTCGCCGCCGGCGACCAGGCCCGCGCGGCGGTGTTCGTCGAGAACAACGCGCTCGACCTCATCGCCCAGTGCCAGCTTCTCTATGTGCGCCAATTGCTGGCGCTGTTGCCCAAAAAGCTGATCGACCAGCGCATCCGTCTGCAGCTTGTCGTGCTGTGGCTGGCGGTGCACAGCAGCCAACCCGAGCTTGCCCAACAGACGCTGAACGATGCGCGCAAGCTGGTCGAAACCGGGCCGGCCGACGGCAAGGATCCCGGCACGTTGACCGGCACCACGATCGATGCGGAACTGGTGGTGCTCGCCGCCGCCGTCCACAGCACGCTGGAGCAGTTCGAGCAGGCGCGCGACACCGCACTGGCGGCCCTGCGCGTCATTGCGCCCGACGCCTGGTTCATGGAGGGCGCTACCGCCAACGTCATCGGCTACAATCTCTATGCACTGGGCGACCTCGACGGTGCACGCGCGGCGGTGGACGCGGCGCGCAAGGCGCATGAGCGAAGCGGCAGCCTGCTCGGCGTCACCATCGCCAATTGCTACATGGCCGTCATCGAACGCTCGGCCGGCCGCCTGCCCGTCGCCGAACGGCTCCTGCGCGATGCAATCGCCGAGGCAAGGGCGCGGATCGGTCCTAATTCTTATGCCGAAGCGCTGGCGGGCACGCTGCTTGCCGAACTTGCCTATGAGACCAATGCGTCGAGCGAAGCGCTGACCTTGGTCGAGAATCTCGGGCCGCTGATCGAGGGAGCGGCGGTCATCGTCTATCCGCTCGCCAGCGTGCCGACCTATGCCCGCGTGCTGCAGCTGACCGGCCGCGCGGAGGCCGCACTCGATATGCTGGAGCGGGTCTACCAGCGTGTGCGCGGCTCCGTGTATCGTCGTCTCGCTTCGGTGCTCGTGCATGACCGCGTCAGGCTGCTGCTCGACCAGAACCGCGGCGCCGAGGCACGCGCCCTGCTGAACGAGCATCGCCGCGGGCGGGCCGAAACCACTCCCACCGTCGCCAACGAATTCGAGTTCTTCGCCGAGGGCCGCCTTCTGACCGCGGAGAAATCCTATGCCGATGCGGCGCGGGTCTTCGACGCGCTTCTGGAGCGCACGAAAAGCGGCGGGCGCATGCGCCGCCATATCCTGGCGCTGATCCAGCGCGCCAAGTGTGCTGGCCAGGACCAGCGCGAGGCCGATCGGTATCTGCTCGAAGCGCTGCGCCTTGCCCACCCCTCTGGCTTCATCCGCTCCTTCATCGATGAGGGAAGGCCCGTTGTCGAAGGGTTGATGCGGCTGCGTGCGGCCCAGGCAAAGACCGATCCGGCACTCTCAGCCTATGCCACGCGCATCATCGATGCCGCGCAGACGATGCCTGTGGCGACGCGCAGGCCGGCCCCGCCAGCCGTAGAGAGGGAACACCTCACCCAGCGCGAGGCCGAGCTGCTGCGCTGCCTGACGGAAGGCATGTCCAACCGCGATATCGCGCTTGCGCTGTCGGTCAGCGAAACCACGGTGAAGTGGCATCTGAAGAACATTTTCGGCAAGCTGGCGGTGAGCAACCGGGTCCAGGCCGTGCGCGCCGCGCAAGGGTCGGCAAGCCTCCAAACCCCTCCGAAAGGAGGGGCATAGATAACGGGCACAACCCCTCTTTCGGGTCGGGCCATGCCACCGCAAGCCTGTTAGCGTCACCCGGTTTTTAGAGGACGCTGCGAATGGCGACAGGTTACGTTTTTCACGAACAGCTGATGTGGCATGATACCGGCTCCAGCGCCGACATGATGCCTCCCGGCCGTTTCGTGGAACCCGGCCGGCATCTGGAATCGCCCGGCTCGAAGCGTCGGTTGAACAATTTGATCCAGGTCAGCGGCCTGTCGCGTCACCTCGTGCCGATCATTCCCGAGCCGGTTTCGGTTGAGGATCTGCTGCGCGTGCATACCCAACGCCACGTCGACGATATCCGCATGCTCAGCGAACGGGGTTCCGGCTTCGCCGGACCGCAGGCGCCGATCGGCCTCAACAGTTTCGACATCGCCTTGCTGTCGGCCGGCACCACATATGCCGCCATGCGCGCAGTGCTGACCGGCCGGGTCGACAACGCCTATGCGCTGGCGCGGCCGCCGGGGCACCATGCCGAGCCCGACCAGGCATTGGGCAACTGCCTGTTCTCCAACATCGGCGTGTCCGTGCGCCGGCTGCAGCATGAAGGGCTGCTTGGCCGCGCAGCGGTGGTCGACTGGGATGTGCATCACGGCAACGGCACAGAGACGGTGTTCTATTCCGACCCATCAGTGCTGACCATTTCCGTGCACCAGGACAATCTCTATCCGACCGGGCGCGGTGCACTGGCCGACAACGGCAAGGATGCCGGCGAAGGCTACAACATCAACATCCCGCTGCCGGCGGGCAGCGGCACCGGCGCCTATGAATCGACCTTCGACCGGGTCATCGCCCCCGCCCTGCGCGCCTACAAGCCGGACCTCGTCATCGTCGCTTCAGGCTTCGACGCATCGGGTTTCGACCCGCTCGGCCGCATGATGCTCAACAGTGAATGCTTCCGGCGCCTAGCCGCACGCATGGTGGCGCTGGCTGCCGAGACGTCGCGGGGACGCCTGATGATGAGCCATGAAGGCGGCTATTCCGAAGGTTACGTTCCGTTCTGCGGCCATGCCGTCATCGAGACGCTGGCCAATCATCGCACCGAAGTGGTCGACCCGCTGTCGGACCATATCGACGAATGGGCAGGGCAGGAATTGCAGCCGCATCAGGCTGGTGTGATCGATGCCGCCGAAGGCCTGCTTGCCGGCCTGCGCCAACGCCTCGCCAGTGCGGCCTGACGCGATGGATTTTGTCGTCACCACGCTTCTCAACGCGCTGACGCTGATCAGCATCCTGATGCTTGTCGGGCTCGGCCTGGCGATCAGCTTCGGCCTGATGAACGTGACCAACCTCGCGCATGGCGAGTTCGTCACCGTCGGTGCCTTCGCGGTCTATTTCGTCCAGAGCATCGGCGGCTCGTTCTGGCTGGGGCTGGCCGCCGCCCCGATCGCCGGCGCGGTGGTCGGCTGCATCCTCGAGTTCGCCATCATCCGCCATCTCTATTCGCGGCCGGTCTCGACCGTGCTCGCCACCTGGGGCGTCAGCCTGATCCTGCAACAAGGGCTGGAACTGACCTTCGGTCTCGGCGCCAAGCCGGTGACGCCGCCGATCGAAGGCACGCTCGATCTCGTCTTCACCGTCTATCCGGCCTACCGGCTGATCCTGATCACTATTGCCGCGCTGACGCTGCTTGGAGTCGTCCTGCTGATCAGCCGGACATCGTTCGGCCTCGACATCCGCACCGTCATCCAGAACCGCGAGATGGCCGAGGGCGTCGGCATCAACACGCGGCGCACCTATGCCATCGCCTTCACCTTCGGTGCCGCCATTGCCGGACTGGCAGGAGGACTGGTCGCGCCGCTGGCGATCGTGCTGCCGCAGATGGGAGTGAACTATCTCGCCAACGCCTTCTTCGTCGTCATCGTCGGCGGCGTCGGTTCGATCGGCGGCCTTGTCGCCGGAAGCGTCTTCGTCGGCGGCCTGACGAGTGTCCTGAACTACCAGATATCGCCATCGCTGGCGCAAGCGATCGTGCTGCTCGCGGCCATCGTCGCCGTGCGGCTGCGGCCCAACGGCCTGTTCAACGGGGCATCGCGATGATCGCTGGGGATCGCAACTGGCTGCTGATCTTCGCCGCGTGCGTGGCGCTCGCCATCATCTATCCGCTCATTGCCGATGGCTATCAGTTGACGGTGATCCGCGACGCACTGATCTTCGGCCTGTTCGCGGCGAGCCTCGACTTCTTCTGGGGTCGCACCGGCATTCTGTGTTTCGGCCACGCCGCCTTTTTCGGCATTGGCGGCTACATCATGGCGCTGGTCACGCTCAACGACGCGATCCCCTTCGCCAGCCTGCTTGGCATCATGGGCGCGGTGGCCGGCGCGGCCGTCGTCGCCGCCATCATCGGCTATTTCCTGTTCTTCGGCGGCATCCGTGGCAGCTATTTCACCATCGTCACGCTGGCCATGGGCGTCATCTGCCAGCAGGCTGCGGTCTCCTGGAGTTCGGTCACCGGCGGCGACAGCGGTTTGATCGGCATCCCGCCGATCGAGTTCGATGTTGGCGGGCTGCATGTCGAACTCAGCCAAGACCTGCCCAGCTACATTTTCGTCGCAGCCATCGTCGCGGTGGCCGTGCTCACCCTGTGGTCGATCAGCCGCGGGCGCTGGGGCACGGTGCTCACCGCCATCCAGGACAATGAAGTCAGGGCGGCCGCGCTTGGCCACAACGCGCCCTTGCGGCTGCTCGTCACCTTCGTCCTGTCGGCGGCCATCGCCGGACTTGCCGGCGCCCTTTATGTCTGCATGGCCGGGCTGGTGGCGCCGGACCTTTCGGGACTGCTTTTGTCGACGGAAGTCATCGTCTGGGTGGCGGTCGGCGGGCGCGGCACTCTGCTTGGTCCGGTGCTCGGCGCCATCTTCATCCAGCGGGCGCAACAGACGATCAGCAGCTTCAACCCAAGCCTATGGCCGCTGCTGCTTGGCTGTGTCTTCGTCGTCATCGTCTTCATCTTGCCGGACGGCATCCTGTCGATCTACGCGCGGCTGAAGGTCCTGTTCAAAGGCCGGAGGCGCGCGCAATGAGCGATGTCCTCCTCCAGGCCGAAAATGTCGGCATCCGCTTTGGCGGCCTGCAGGCGCTGGAAGCGCTTGATCTCACCGTGCGCGACAAGGAGCTTTGCTGCATCATCGGGCCGAATGGCGCCGGCAAGAGCACCTTCCTCAACGTGCTGACCGGTACGCTGCGCCCGACCAGCGGCAGCGTGCGCTTCCTCGGCCGCGATATCGCCGGCCTGCCGCTGCACCGCATCGCCCGGCTCGGCATCGCCCGCAAGTTCCAGATCCCGTCGGTCTTCCCCAGCCTGTCGGTTGAGGACAATCTGAAGGTCGCGCGGTGGGGGGCGCCCTCACCTGTCCGCCCGGTCGCTGAATTGCTGGAACTGGTCGCGCTCGGCAATCGTGCCGCCACGCTGGCCGGCGAACTCGCGCACGGCCAGAAGCAATGGCTGGAGATCGGCATGGCGCTGGCGATCGAGCCAAGGCTGCTGCTGCTCGACGAGCCAACCGCCGGCATGACGCCGCAGGAGACGCTGGCGACGGCGGAAATGCTGCTGCGGCTCAAGGGCGAATTCTCGATCGTCGCGGTCGAACATGACATCCGCTTCGTGCGGGCGCTGAACTGCGAAACGCTGGTGCTGCATCAGGGGCGCCGGCTGCGCAGCGGTCCTTTCCATGACATCGAGACCGACGAGATGGTCCGCGACGTCTATCTGGGGAGGCGCTGACGATGCTGCGGACAATGGCGATCTCGGCTGGCTACGGCTTGCTCCCGGTGCTGAACGGCATCGACCTCAGCGTCGCGCCCGGCGAGGTCGTCGGCCTGCTCGGCCGCAACGGCGCCGGCAAGACGACGCTGCTGCGCGTCATCGCCGGAGCCTTGCGGGCGAGCGGCGGCGCCATGCTTCTCGGCGACCAGGACCTCACCAATGCGCCGGCCTTCCGGCGCGCGCGGGCCGGCATCGCGCATGTCCCGCAGGGACGCGGCATCTTCAACCAGCTGACCGTGCGGCAAAACCTGGACGTCGGCACACGCGCCGCCAAGGGGCGCGGCGACGGTGGCATTCCGGCCGACATCTTCGGCTATTTCCCGATCCTGCGTGAACGCGAAGCGCAGGTTGCCGGCACGCTCTCGGGTGGCCAGCAGCAGATGCTGGCGATCGGCCGCGCGCTGTGCGGCCTGCCGTCGGTGCTGCTGCTCGACGAACCCTCGGAAGGCATCCAGCCGAACATCGTGCAGTCGATTGCCGAGCTGGTGCCGCGCATCGCGCGCGAGCGCGGCATCGCGATCGTTCTTGTCGAGCAGAATCTCGATCTCGTTCTCAAGGCGGCGGACCGCTGCCTGGTGATGGAAAAAGGCAGGATCGTGCATGAAGGCGCGCCGGAGACGTTCGCCGACGAGACACTGCTCAAGGATCTGTTGGCTCTATAGGCGCGCTTAAAGCGCGCCCGGGATTTGTTGGCTTTGTAAGGCGTGCATGGGGCGCGCCTGGACTGGAAGGGAACACAAAAATGATAAGCAGAAGAACTGTTCTGAAATCGGGCGGCGCCGCGGCCGCCTTCGCCATGGTCGGCGCGCCGTCGATCCTGCGCGCCGCCGACACCGTCAAGGTCGGCCTATCGATCCCGATCACCGGATTGCAGGCGATCCTCGGCGAGACGCTGCTCAATTGCTACAAGCTGGCGGCTGCCGAACTCAACGCCGCCAATGGCATTGGCGGCCGCCAGGTCGAATTGTTCATCGAGGACAACCAGACCACGACCAAGGGCGCGATCGACAAGGCACGCAAGCTCATCAACGAAGACAAGGTCGACGTGATCATGGGCACCATCATCTCGCCCGAGCGCAGTGCGACGCTGTCCGTCACCTCGAAAGCCAAGAAGCTGTTCTTCTACCCGACCAACTTCGAAGGCGGCGAATGCAACCGCTACTTCGTCGCCACCGGCCCTATCCCGATGCAGCAGGTCGACCCGATGATGCCCTGGGTGGCCGAGAACCTCGGCAAGACGATCTATGTCATGGCTTCCGACTATGCCTGGCCGCAGAAGATGACCGAGGCGATCACGGCGGCCTACGAGAAGGCCGGCGGCAAGATCATCGGCGCAGACTACTATCCGTTCGGCACCACGGATTTCGGCCCGGCGTTCCAGAAGATCAAGTCGCTGAAGCCCGATGTCGTCTGGTCGATGGTGGTCGGCAACGACGCCGTCACCCAGCTCAAGCAGTATCGCAGCTTCGATATCAAGCAACCGCTGATCGCGCCGCTCGACGAGGTCTTCAACAAGGACGCGCTGCCGCCCGGCGTGGCCGCCGGAACCTACGCGCCGCAGCCCTACTGGATGGCGCTCGACAATCCGGTCAACAAGAAGTTCATCTCGAGCTTCCGCGAAAAGTTCGGCCAGGAGAAGATGGTCAACGGCATCGGCGAGGCCGGCTACAATGGGCTGCATCTCTACGCGCTGGCCGCCGAGAAGGCCGGATCGCTGAAGGACGACGATGTGCTGGCGGCATTGCCATCGATCGAGTTCGACGCACCGCAAGGCAAGATCCGCGTCGACGCCACCAACAACCACACGCTCTGCCATTCCTATGTCGGCAAGGCGGCGGCAGATGGCATCGGCTACGAGATCGCTAGGGATTTCGGCGTCATCGCACCGGTGACGCCTTACTGCAAGATATAGCGAACCAAGCTGCGCGGCTCAGGCACCGCAAGGTGGCCAGAGCCGCGCAGACGTTTGATGGCGACGCTTGCGCTCAGGCCATCGATTTCGGTAAAGCGGCCGCCAGTGCATCGACGGCCAGCCGTACCTTCAACGGCAGATGCGGCGTCTGCAGCCAAAGCGCGTGACAGTCGTAGAGATATCGCGGCTGATCCGGCAGCAGCGCCACCAGCGCGCCGGCCTGAATGCGCTCGCGCACCAGCCAATAGGGCAACCAGGCGAGGCCCATGCCTTCGGTAGCGGCATCGGCGATGGCATCGAGATCGTCGAGCCGCAGCCGGCCGGCCGGTATGAACTCCTGTGCGGCTTGCCCCTCGCGCACGAACAGCCACGGCTGAACGACCTGGCCGAGCCGGCGGTAGACAATGGCCTGATGGTCGGCGAGATCCTCGATCCGCCGTGGTTCGGCGTGGCGTTGGAGATAGGAGGGTGCCGCGCAGACGACCATGCCCTGGCGCGCGACACGACGCGCGATCATCCCTGCCTTGTCGTCCAGGGCGCCGGTCCGGATGGCGAGATCGTAACCGTCCTCGGCAAGGTCGGCGAAGCGGTCGCTGAGGGACAGGTCGAGTTCCAGCATCGGATATTGCCGCGCCAGCCGCAGCAATATGGGTGTCACGCAGTGGCGGCCGAAATGCGCCGGCATGGTGACGCGCAGTTTTCCCCGCGGTTCGGAGAACTGGTCGGCGGCGAGCGCATCGGCGGCGTCAGCCTCGGCCAGCACCACCCGGCAGCGTTCATAATAGGCGCGCCCGAAGTCGGTCAGGCTCTGCCGGCGCGTGGTCCGGTTGAGCAGCCGCACGCCCAGCCGCTCCTCGAGAAACCGGACATGCTTGCCGACCATCGGTCCGGACAGATCGAGCGCGACCGCCGCGGCCGCGAACGAGCCGAGGTCGACCGCCTTGACGAACACGGCCATGCTCTCAAGCCGATCCATATTCAGAACTCCTGGTTTCTACTGTTCTACCTTTATAGCCATTTATCGCCGAGAATCTTGCCTGCATAGCTTATTCGGTTCAGATAATTTGGAGTAACCCGAATGGCACGTCTTGTTCGCTTCCACCAGCATGGTGGTCCCGAGGTCCTGCGCATCGAGGATGTCGAGCTTCCCGGACCGGGGCCGGGCGAAGTTCAAATCCGCGTCAAGGCGCTTGGCCTCAACCGCGCCGAGGCGTTGCTGCGCGCGGGTGCCTATATCGAAACGCCGACGCTACCCTCGGGGCTTGGCCTCGAAGCGGCGGGCATCATCGAGGCGGTGGGCGAAGGTGTGAAGGACTTTGCGCCGGGCGACAGCGTCAGCATCATCCCGCCGCAGTCGATGATCCGCTGGCCCGCCTATGGCGAGCTTGCCACCTATCCTGCCGGGCTCGTCGTCAAGCACCCGCCCTCGCTCGACTGGCCAATGGCGGCGGCGGTCTGGATGCAATACCTCACCGCCTATGGCGCGCTGATCGGTATCGCCGGGCTGCACAGCGGAGATTTCGTTGTCGTCACCGCGGCATCGAGCAGTGTCGGGCTTGCAGCGATCCAGATCGCCAACAGGGTTGGAGCGACCGCGATTGCGGTGACGCGGACAACGGCCAAGAGGCAGGCCCTGCTTGACGCCGGCGCGGCCTATGTGGTGGCCTCTACGGAGGAGGATCTGGCCGCACGGCTCGATGAAATCGCCGGGCCGCAAGGCGTGCGCGTYGTGTTCGATGCGATCGGCGGCCCGATCTTCGAGCCGCTGACGGCGGCGATGTCGCGGGGTGGCATTCTCATCGAATATGGTGGCCTCAGCCACGAGCCGACGCCGTTCCCGCTGTTTGCCGTGCTGGCCAAGACACTGACGCTGCGCGGTTATCTCGTCCATGAGATCACCGGCAACCCGGCGAAGCTGGAAGCGGCCAAAGCGTTCATCCTCGAAGGCCTGGAGACCGGCGCGCTGAGGCCGATCATCGACAGAACTTTCCCGTTCGAGCAGGTCGTCGAGGCGCATCGCTTCCTGGAATCGAACCGGCAGTTCGGAAAGATTGTGGTGACGGTTTGAGCAACAATCCCCTTGAAGGCGCGCCTCTGCATTCCTAATTGCCTTGTGCGGGCCGGGCCCCTCTGACTGTCGCTTCTTTGGCGATTGTGATGTCGGACCGCTATAACGGGCCCGTTTCCATTCTTTTCGGTCAAGCGGGCTCATTCTTTTTTGGTTTGGAGCCCCTCATGACATCTTCCCTCC
>NZ_JBFULQ010000013.1:0-27465 GCF_054049815.1 Mesorhizobium sp. P5_C1
CCGCATGCTTGGCTATGAGGCCTATCGCTGGCGCCTCGCCAGCATCGACGGCAAGCCGGTGCGCGCCTCGAACGGGGTCGAATGCGCGGTCAACACGTCGCTGGAGGAAGAGCGCAAGAAGATGGCGGGCCCTGACCGGCCGAACATGGCCATCGTCTGCAGCGGCGTCAATGTCGAGCGCTATCAGAACAAGTCGGCCTTCGCTTGGCTGCGCGAGGAGTACAATCGCGGCGTCGCCGTCGGCGGCCTGTGCACGGGCGCGCATATCCTTGCCGCTGCAGGACTGCTGTCCAACAAGCGCTGCGCCATCCACTGGGAGAACCTGCCGGGCTTTTCCGAGGCTTTTCCGAAGGCCAATGTCTTTGCCGACCTTTTCGAGATCGACCAGAACATCTACACCTGCGCCGGCGGCACCGCGGCACTCGACATGATGCTGAAGCTGATCGGCGACGATTTTGACGAGAACCTCGTCAACCGCGTCTGCGAGCAGGTGCTGACCGACCGCGTGCGCAGCCCGACCGACCGCCAGCGCCTGCCGCTGCGTGCCCGCCTCGGCGTGCAGAACTCGAAGGTACTGACCATCATCGAACTGATGGAGGCGAACCTGTCCGAGCCGCTGTCGCTGATCGAGATCGCCGACCATGTCGACCTGTCGCGCCGCCAGATCGAGCGGCTGTTCCGCACCGAGATGGGACGCTCCCCTGCCCGCTACTATCTGGAAATCCGGCTCGACCGCGCCAGGCATCTGCTGATCCAGTCGTCGATGCCCGTGGTCGAGGTGGCGGTCGCCTGCGGCTTCGTCTCGGCCTCGCATTTCTCCAAATGCTATCGCGAGCTCTATGCCCGCTCGCCGCAGCAGGAGCGCGTCGACCGCAAGCAGTTGCTGGCGGCCTGAGCCGGCACATCAAGTTTGCCTAGGCGCTCTGCGCCTGCGCCGTGCGCATCGCCTCGACGCGGATATCCTCGGTCAGCCGTGCCTTCAGCGCCGAGAATTCCGGGCTGGTCTTCAGCGTGTAGTGGCGCGGATGCGGCAGGTCGATGGCGACATCCGACTTGATGCGGCCGGGCCGCGCCGTCATCACGATCACGCGTGACGCCATGAAGATCGCCTCCTCGATGTCGTGGGTGACGAACAGCACCGTTTTCTTGCGACGCTCCCAGATGCCGAGCAGCAGCTCCTGCATCAACCCGCGCGTCTGATTGTCGAGCGCGCCGAACGGCTCGTCGAGCAACAGGATCTCGGGATCGTTGGCCAAAGCGCGGGCGATCGCCGTGCGCTGCTGCATACCGCCGGAAAGCTGCTTCGGCCAGTGGTTCTCAAACCCTTTCAGGCCGACGAGATCGACATAGGAAGCAACGAGCCCGTCACGCTCCGTTTCGGGCATGCCGCGTTCGCGCAGGCCGAAGGCGATGTTCTCGGCCACCGTCAGCCAGGGAAACAGCGTGTAGGACTGGAAGACCATGCCGCGATCCGGCCCCGGACGGGTCACCGCCTTGCCGTCGAGCAGCACGCGGCCTTGGCTTGGTGCTTCCAGGCCGGCGACAATTCTGAGCAGCGTCGACTTTCCGCAGCCCGATGGACCGAGGATGGTGATGAAGTCGTTGGCCGCGACCGCAAGGTCGACCGGCATCAGCGCCTTGACCGGCTCCCCGCCGCGCACGCCGGCGAACGTTCGCGAAACGCCCTCGATGAGAAGCTTGCTCACGCCAGGCTCCACGGAAAGAGCCAGCGGTTGAAGGCCTTGAAAGCGAAATCGGACAACAGTCCGATCAGCCCGATGACGATGATGCCGAAGATGATCTGCCCCGTCGCCAGCCGCGACTGGCTGTTGATGATCATGTAGCCGATGCCGGAGGACGAGCCGATCAGCTCGGCGACGATGACATAGGTCCAAGCCCAGCCAAGCACCAGCCGCAACGTCTCGGCGATCTCCGGCGCATTGGCCGGCATGATCACACGGCTGACGATGCCGTTGTTGGTGGAGCCCAGCGTATAGGCAGCCTCGACCAGGTCGCGCCGCGTGCTGCCGACCTTGACCGCGATGATCAGGATGATCTGGAACACCGAGCCGACGAAGATGACGAGCAGTTTTTCCAGTTCGCCAATGCCGGCCCACAGGATGAGCAGCGGAATGAAAGCCGAGGCCGGCAGGTAACGGGCAAAGGAGACGAAAGGCTCCAGGAACGCCTCCACCGGCTTCCAGGCGCCCATGGCAATACCGAGCGGCACCGCGACGACCGAGGCCAGCAGGAAACCGCCGAAGACGCGCCAGATGGTGATCAATATGTCGAGCCAGAAACGATCCTCGACCAGCAGCCGCCAGCCGTCCCGCAGCATCGACAGCGGATCGGCGAGGAAGATGCGATTGACGTGGCCGCCAAGCGTGATCCAAGCCCAGAAGGCGACGAACAGCACGAAGAAGGAAATGCCGAGCACGGTTCGGATGCCCGGCGAGATTGGATGCAAGGGGCGCATCTTCAAATCGTCCCCATCTTCAAATCGTCACTTGTCCAGGAGAAAACGGCGGCGCTGAGCGCCGCCGCGAGATGGCCGAAGGCCGGACTGTCAGTTCGACACCGCGCCGGTGTCGGCCAGCGTGGTGACGTCGGGCGCTTCCTTGATCAGCCCCATCTGCAGCAGAAGGTCGCCGGCGGTCTTGGAAAAGTCCTGGAATTCCTTGGTGAAGAACTGCTTGTTCTCGGCCTTGTCGGCCCATTTCAGGTACTTCGCCGAATCCTCGAACTCCTTGGCCGACTGCTTCACGTCGGCGCCCATGATCTCGTAGGATTTCTGCGGATCGCTATTGATCAGGTCGAGCGCTTCGAAATAGCTGTCGGCAAGTGCCTTGGCGGCATCCGGATTGGCCTTGAGGAATTCGGGCGTGCAGCCGACCGTGTCGAGCACCATCGGGTAGTCGAGTGTCGTCGCCAGGATATGGCCCTGGTCGGATTTGCCGCGCACCGCCGAGATGAACGGCTCATAGGTGACCGCGGCGTCGTTCTGGCCGGCGAGGAAGGCCTGCGCCGCCGCGTCCGGCTCCAGATTGACGACGGTCACATCCTTGGTCGACATGCCGTTCTTGTTCAGCACCCAGGCGAGCATGAAATAGGGCGACGTGCCGGGTGCCGAGGACGCGACATTCTTGCCCTTGAGATCGGCGACGGTCTTGATGTCGTTACGGACGACGATGCCGTCGGCGCCATAGGACTTGTCGAGCTGGAAGATCTGCTTGGTGGTGACGCCGCTGGCATTCCAGACCAGCCAGGTCTCGACCGTGGTGGCGGCGCATTGCAGGTCGCCGCTGGCGATGGCGAGCGGCCGGCTCGCTTGCGGCACCTTCTTCAAGGTCACGTTTAGGCCGTGCTTCTCGAACAGGCCTGCCTGCTTGGCAAGCGTCAGCGGCGCGAAGCCGGTCCAGCCGCTGATGCCGATGGTGACAGATGTGGCAGCCATCGCCGGTGCGGACAAGCCGGCGGCAAGTGTCAATGTTGCGGCAAGAACGGCGATCCTGGTCATGTCGGTTCCCCTTTTGTTTTTTCTGCGGAAATTGTGTCACAGAGGCCAATCGGCTTGTCAATGAACAGGATGGTGAGGTGCAACGCGGGCCGGCGCCGATAGCCCCACTGGATCGCCCGCCCGCCGCCAAAACGGCATCAGCCGCCAGAAATCCGGCATGCCTTCAGTAGTCGTTACAATAACACTCCGCCGACGAGATGCGGTCGTTCCATTCGCTGCCGCCGAAATTACGGACCCTGCGCCTGATCTCGATCGAACGGCCGCCCATCCGCGAGTCCTCATAGGCAACGAGCGTGCAACCACGGCGGACGATCACCGACGACACGCGGTCGTTCCAGAACTGACCGCCGCGAAAATTCACGGAATCGTCGGACCCCATGCCGATAGACCGCCCGCGAAAATTTGCGTGCTCGAACATGATGCAGGCGGGCTCATCATTGTATTGGGCGCTGGCGCCGTCAGCAAACAGCACGGATGCGACAGCAGTCAGGATGGCAAGACGTTTCATCTGGTGTTTTCCTCGGTTCTGACCGCGGCCCCCGCCGCCCGATCGCGCGGCTTCGCCAGTTTGCCATTGCTCCCGTTGGAGAGGCAAGCCTAGCGGCTGTCGAACATCCAGCTGCGGTTGCGCCACATTTTCTCGCCGACCAGGCAATCGCTGACGGGCGCGTCCTGCGCCAATACGACAGGCGGATGCGCGGCTTCTTCCGCCGCCCATTGCTGTGAGGCCGGGCCGGCAAGCTCAAGCACCAGCTTGCGGCGTATGGCTTCGGGAAATTGCGTCCAGTCGTTGACCGGGATCATGAAGGCCCCAGGACCGCCGATGACACAGTCGCTGTAGTAGCGATCGAGATTGTTGACGTCGTAGGCGCCGGAAAAGCCGCCTCGGGTCATCAGCGGCAGTCCGTTGATGACGATGCCTTGCTTGACCAGCCCGTCGCGGGTGAGGTTGACCGGCGCGCCCTGGTTGTTGGGGCCGTCACCCGAAATGTCGATGACCCGCTTGTCTCCCTGGTAGCCGCTTTCAGCAAAAAGATCGCTGCCGAACTCAAGCGCGCCGGAGATCGAGGTGCGCCGCGCGCTGCCGGGCGGCTGGGCCGACAATTGCGCAACCACACGCTCCGCATCGGCGCGATTGGCGATCACCGTCCAAGGCACGATGACGCGCTGCCAGGTGGTGCCGGCCCACTCGACATAGGTGACGGCGATCTTGCCATGAGCGCCGTCGGCAATCGCCTGCAGCACGTTGTCGTGGGTCAGCGCCGCTGCGTAGCCGTGCCGCTGGATCTCGAGTTCATCGGGCGACATCGACAGGGAAACATCGACGGCCAGCACCAGCTCGACATCGACCGGCTCATCCGCGAGGGACACCGGCGTCAGCCAGAGCATCATTGCGATCGCGGCGCCGCCCGACAAGACATGTCTCGCGCATGAAAAAGCAGACATGCCGCAAGGGTAAGCGAGAATCGTCCGATTAAAAAGTGAAAAGCCCGGCCAAGAGCCGGGCTTCGCGTTCACGCTGTTTCGCGCTTGCCGGCGCTCAGCTGCGCGGCTTGAGGTTTTCCGGGTCATAGAGCGGCTTGTAGCCGACCGCCGCGACTTCGACCGGATAGGTCTCACCGAAATACTCGATGGCGAGCTTGCGGCCTTCCTGGGCAAACGCCCACGGCAGATAGGCGAGGCCGATGTTCTTGCCGATGGTCGGACCATAGGCCATCGACGTCGTGAACGACCGGCGCCCGAGTTCGTCGACCAGCGTTTCGCCCGTCTTCGGATCCATCACCGGCATCGTGCCGACGGGATAGCGGGCAACGCCTTTCGAATCGACATTCTCGGTCATCACCAGCGTGCACAGCGTGGCCGGCTGGTGCTCGCGCGCGCGGTACTCGACATGCCTGGCCTTGCCGCAGAAATCGTTCTCCTTGACCTTCGGACGGGCTAGATCTGCTTCGAGCAGATTGTACTCGGTCAGCAGGTCGGCATTCTGCAGGCGCAGGCTCTTTTCCATGCGGCGCGTGTTGGCATAGGTTTCGACGCCAAAGGGCATCACGCCGGTCGAGCGCAGCGCGTCCCAGACGGCGAGACCATCCTCGTAGCGCATATGCAGTTCCCAGCCCTGCTCGCCGACATAGGAGATGCGGAAGGCGGTGACGTCCTTGCCGCCGATCCGGACCGGCTTGATCGCCGCGAACGGGAAGTTTTCAAGCGAGAGCCCGTCCGGATTCTCAACCACCTTCTGCAAGGTCGCCCGGGCATTCGGACCCCAGATGCCGATGGTGACGTATTTCTCGGTCACGTCGGTGATGGTGACGTCGAAACCTTTGTCCTGCGCGGTGCGGCGCATGTACTGGAAGTCGCGCGGGCCGGCGTCCGCCCCGTCGATCAAACGACAGCGGTCAGCCATGCGGACGACGGTGAAGTCGGCGCGCACCATGCCTTCCTCGTCGAGGAAGTGGGTGTAGATGCCCTTGCCGATGTTGTTGTCGCCGCCGATCTTGGCCGCGCACAACCATTCCAGCAACGCTACATGGTCGGGCCCTTCGATGTCATACATCGAGAAGTGCGACAGGTTGACGATGCCGCAATCCTCGCTCATGGCGAGATGTTCGGCGTTGGAAACGCGCCAGAAATGGCGGTTGTCCCACTCGTTCTCGCGCACCGGCACGCGGTTGCCGTATTTTTCCAGAAGATGCTCGTTGGCGGCATAGCCATGGGCACGCTCCCAGCCGCCGAGCTCCATGAAATAGCCGCCGAGTTCCTTTTCGCGCTCCCAGAACGGCGAGCGCCTGATGTTGCGAGCCTTGGAGAAGGGTTCGCGCGGATGCACCGCCGGATTGTAGACCYTCATCGCCGTCTCGGTACAGCGGTCCCAGATGAACTGCTCCTTCGTCTGGTGCGGATAGAAACGCGCATAGTCGATGGCGTGATGGTCGATCGCCGTGCGGCCGTCTGTCATCCAGTCGGCGATCAGCTTGCCCATGCCAGGCCCGTCCTTGACCCAGATGGCGACGGCATACCACAGGCCCCTCACCTTCTGGCTTTCGCCCATCGACGGGCCGCCATCCGCCGTCACCTGCAAGAGACCGTTGAAGGAATGGCTCTCGTTGTAGCCGAGTTCGCCCAGGATCGGCGTCAACTCCATGGCGCGTTCGAGCGGTCCCAGGATCTGCTCCATGTCGAGATCGCGCTGCGAAGGCGAAAGCCGGGCCTGGTCCTTCTCCAAGAGGTCGCGCGGATGGCAAAGGCGCGGATTGGTCTCTTCGTAATAGCCCCATTCGATCTGCCCGCCTTCGGCGGTCTTGGGATCGCCGGTGTCACGCATATAGGCCGAGTTGCCCTGGTCACGCAGCAGCGGCCAGCCGATCTCCTTGCCGGTGCCGGCGAACTCGTTGTACGGGCCGAAGAAGGTGAGCGGATGGTCGATCGGCATGACCGGCAGATCCTCGCCGACCATCTCCGCGATCAGCCGGCCCCAGATGCCGGCGCAGACCACGACATAATCGGCCTCAATGGTGCCGCGATCGGTCACCACGCCGGTGATGCGGCCGTCTTTGACGATGAACGACTTTGCCGGAGTGTTGGCGAAGGATTTGAGCTTGCCGGAGGCTTCCGCCTGGTCGACCAGCTTGCCGGCGACGGTCTGCGAACGCGGGATGACAAGACCGGCATCGGGATCCCACAGGCCGCCCTGCACCATGCCTTCTTCGATCAGCGGAAATTTTTCCTTGATCTCGGCCGGTTCGATCAGGCGCGCGCGCGTGCCAAAGGCCTTGGCCGAGGCGATCTTGCGCTTGATCTCGTCCATGCGGCTGTCGTCGCCAACGCGAGCCACTTCGAGGCCGCCGATGCGCGCGTAGTGGCCCATCTTCTCGTAGAAATCGATGGAGTACAGCGTCGTCCAGCACGACAGGAAATCATGGCTGGTGGTGTAGCAGAAGTCGGAGGCATGCGCGGTCGAGCCGATGTCGGTCGGGATGCCGGACTTGTCGATGCCGACAATATCGTCCCAGCCGCGTTCGATCAGGTGATGGGCGATCGATGCACCGACAATGCCGCCCAGGCCAACGATGACGACCTTCGCCTTTTTCGGAAACTCTGCCATTGCCCGCGACTCCAAAGTGATAAAGCGGGCGGACTATAGGGCGGAGCGGTGGCGCTGATGAAGCCTGTTTGCGACATTGGCAAAAAGCCGAGCGACCAGACGACCGAATGGTCCACGTGGGACGCATCGGCCGGTTCCTTTTCGGCCGCAAAGAGGCCAGCTCAGGCGAAGGCCCACACGTCCTCGGCCTGGAAGCCCACCTGGTAGCCTGACGTCTTCAGCTTGACCACGACCTGGCCGATCTCGGCCGCCGGCAGCGCGCCGACCTCGACCTTGATCATGCCTGGGCGATAGCGCTTGAGGTCGAGTTGTTCGAAGACGACCCAGTCGGCGCCCTCGCAATCGACGAGGAATGCATCGATATGGCTGATACCGTTGCGGTCGAGCAGGGTCTGCAGCGTTTCCGACGGCACCTCGATATCTCTCAGATGCGGCGCGAACTTGTTGAAATTTGCGTCGGCTTCGCCCCAGGCATTCTTGCCCGACATCAGATTGGTGTCGGTCACCGACGAGCAGCCGATGAACTCGATCGGCAACGTGCCGGCCTCGAGTGCGGCGGCATCGAAGGTGTGGACGGTGATCGTGCCCTTCGTCTTGGTAACAGCCACCGGCTCGATGATGAACCGGCTCGTGTCGGGATAGTTGGCGCGCAGCCGCTTCTGATTGTACGGGATCGGCTCGACCAGCATGGCGCGGGCACCAGCTATGCGGTGCAGCCACGGCGTGACGTCATCGAACAACGCGCCGTCGCAGGCGCCGACATTGACCATCTGGAACGGGCGCCCTGATCCGCCGAAGCGCGCTTTCAGCGCCGCCTTGGCCAGGAATTTCGTGCCGCGTAGCGACGGCCCGCGATCGAGAAGTCCACCGGGAAGACCAAGCGACAGGGCAACACGCGCCAGGTTGGATACTGAACTCATGACTTGTCTCCGGGAAGGACGTGCAGGGCCGCGCGATGCTGGCCACGGGCCGCTGTTGCCCACAGCGCCATCAGCGGCGTCGCCAGCAGCAGGAACGGCGGGATCAGATTGGGGAAATAGATGCGAGTGTCGTGGATCGGGAACACGGCAAATTTCGCCAGCACGCCGAGCACCAGCGCCGCAAACAGGATGCCGGCGCGACGCTCGAGGCGAAAGCCGGCGCGGCTTGCCGCATACCAGCCGGCCAAAGCCAGCACCGACACGCCGACCCAGCTGTTCAGGCTGACGGCGCGCAGCAGCGACGTGGCGAACGCCCGCAGATAAGCCGCGATCGAGAACGGCGGCTCGAACCCGTCCATATTGTAGTGCTGCTCGATGCTGGAGAACCACAGATGTGGCCACCAGCCGGGGTGATGGGCCCAGTGCGAAATGGCGAAATAGGCGACGAAGGACACCGCGAAGCCGGCTAGCGCGCCCCATGCCTTCTGCCGGAAAACGACCAGCAACACAGCGAAAATGGCAAGGAAAACAATATTGTCCGGCCGCGCCATGAAGGCAAGGAAGAGCAGGATCGCCGTTGCCGCCTCGCGGCCGCGGACATAGGCGTAAAGCCCGCCGAGGAACAGCGCCGAGCACAACAGGTCAGGCGTCGAGGCACGCGCCGCGCCGCCGAAGTCGGCCATGATCAGCACCGCGCCGACCACAGGCGCCAGCGCCAGTGCATGCTCCGAGCGCAGCCAGAGCAGCGCGATCGCGCCGAACAACAGCACGGACAACACCGAGACCAGCCGCATAGCCTCCACCGGCGACATCGCCGAACTCATCGTCGGCAGGATCTCGGCATAGAGGAACTTGATCCGATACATGCCGAGCAGCGAATGGAAGTCGGCGGCATTCTCCGCCATATGGCTGCGGAAGCGGCCGCCATCGTCGGTCAGCGTCTTGTAGTCGCCCGCCGACACGCCGGCCTTGACGGTGCTGTAGGCATAGTCGTGCAGCGCCTGCGCATCGGGATAGGTGCCTTCCTCGGCGATAGCGAGATAGGGCAGCATGTCCCAGTTGGCGTCCGGCATCACCCATGCCGTGAACGCCGTCAGCAGGATGTAGAGCGCGAAAGCCGCCGCGCCGATAGGTGCCGCCAAACGCGCATAGGTCCCCTCGCCCCACGTCAGGCCGGCCTCGGTGAGCCTGTCGAGTGGGTTTTTCTCAGCGGGAGACTTGGTCAGCATGATTTTGCTCAGCGACCTTCGCTTTAACGGACTTGGCTTTTGACGAAATCCTTGACGATCGACACGATGCCGCGCGACAGCAGGCTGTCGAAGGCATCGACGAAACGGTCGACATGCTCGGGCTGGCAGATCAGCGGCGGTTCGAGCCGGATGACGTTGCGATTGTATTCGGTGAAGGCGACAAGCACGTCATAGTCACGCAGCAAGAGCGCGCCGATGAAGCCCGACAGCGAGCCTTTCAGCTTGTCGTCGAGCACGCTGACGATCGGCCGCAGCACCATCGGCAAGGTCTGCGAGAAGTCGTGGAACTCCAGGCCGACCATGAAGCCCTTGCCGCGYACGTCCTTGATGATCTTGGGATATTTGTCCTTGAGCGCCTGTAGCCGCTGCAGCAGGTAATCGCCGGTGAGCGCAGCGTTGTCGATCAGCCCCTCGTCATAGAGCACGTTGAGCCCCTCGATCGAGGTGACGCAGGCCTCGCCCATGCCGCCGAAGGTCGCCATCGCATGGATCATCGCCGTCTTCGGCGTGCCATAGGCCTTCATGTAGACCTCGCGCCGGGCAATCATCGCACCGACCGCCGCCTTGCCGGCACCAAGCGACTTGGCCAGCGCCGTCACGTCAGGAATGACGCCGTAATGCTCGAAGGCGTAGAAGCGGCCCGAGCGGCCATAGCCGCACTGCACTTCGTCGGCGACCCACAGAACGCCATATTGGTCGCAGAGCGCGCGCAGCTTCTGCCAGTATTCGGCCGGAGCCTGGATGATGCCGCCGCCGCCTTGGATGGTTTCGAGCACGATGACGCCGACCTCCGGGTCGGAGCGGAACAGGCGCTCGACCGCTTCAATGTCGGCAAAGGGGATGCGGACCGTATTCTCCGCCATCTTGAAGTCGGCGCGATAAAGCTGGCCGTCGGTGATGCCCAGAACGCCCTTGGTCTTGCCGTGGAAGGAATTCTCGGCATAGACGATTTTCGGTCGCTTCGGGCCGGCGGCGCGCTCGGCTACCTTGACCGCCGCTTCCATCGCCTCTGAGCCTGACGAGCCGAGGAACACCATGTCGAGATCGCCGGGTGAGCATTTGGCGATGTTGTGCGCCAAGGCCGCCGCATATTGCGACATGAAGGCGATGGCGATCTCCTGGCGCTTCTCCTCCTGGAATTTTTTCCGTGCTTCCAGAATGCGCGGATGGTTGTGGCCGAAGGCCAGCGAACCGAAGCCGCCGAAGAAATCGAGGATCTTGCGGCCGTTCTGGTCGATGTAGAACATGCCCTCGGCACGCTCGATCTTGATCTTGTGGAAGCCGAGCAGCTTCATGAAATGCAGCTGGCCGGGATTGAGGTGCGCCTTGAACAGGTCAGTCATCACAGCGACGTCCATCGCCTTGGCCTGCTCGACGCTGATCAGGTCGGGCTTGGCGATGGTGGCGGGCGACAGCGCCGGCGCGCTGACCATGGTGCGCGCGCTCGTCTGTTCGGGCTTGGCCATGACGGTCATTTCAATCTCCTGTCTGCGCGCATGACCGGGATCGTGCGCAACGAAAACTGTTTTGCGAGCCGCTATTCGGCCGGCACATGTTTGGTGGCGACAGCGTGACCGGCCTTCTTGGCGCGGTACTCGCTGTAGGCGGCGATCAGCATGTCCTCGTCGCGATATTGCGGCACCCAGCCGAGCTGGCGTTCTGCCTTGGAGACATCGAGCACGCACTCTTCGTCGGCGATCAGATATTGCTCCGGATCCATGATCGGCATGTTCATCAGGTCGAGCAGGTCGAGCGTGCGCTTCACCGCCCAGCCCGGCGTCGGGATCAGGATCGATTTAGAACCCGCATGCCTGATCAGGTCGCCGAGCAGTTTCTTGACCGGCGGCGGGTTGAGCGAGCCCAGATTATAGGCCTCATCAGGCACCCCGGCCTTCCAGGCGGCGCGCGCCGCCTCGGCGCAGTCGAAGACCGAGATGAACTGATAGGGGTTTCTGCCCGAACCGATCATCGGCACCGGAAAGCTCCAGTCGATCAGCTTGAACAGTTTTTCCAGAATGCCGAGCCGGCCGGGGCCGATGATCAGGCGCGGGCGGAACAGCGAGATCGACATGCCACGCTTGCGCCATTCGGCAGCCAGTTCCTCGGTCTTCTGTTTCGACCAGCCATATTCGCCAAGCGGCGCGACCGGATGCTCCTCCGTCATCGGCTGGGTGACCGTGTGGCCGTAAATCATGTCGGTCGTGTAGTGGACGAGCTTGGCTGCGCCGGCCTTGTCCATCGCCTGCATGATGTGCTCGGTGCCATGGAAATTGACCGGGAAGAAGAAATCATGCCGCTTGGCGCGAACCTGGATCGGCGACAGCATCTTGGCCGAGAAATTGTAGACCATGTCGTCGGCCTTCAGCCCAACCGCGGCGACCGAGGCCGGATCGGTGACATCGCACTTGATAAAGCGGACATTGCGGTAATGCGGCAGGTCGCTCCTGACGATGTCGGCGACGACAACCTCTTCACCATCGGCGACAAGCTTCGGGGCAAGATGGCGACCGACGAAACCGTCGCCACCGAAAATCACATGTCTCATTGGATAGTCTCGCTGTGAATCTTGTCGGAAGAAAGCGAAGCCGTTTGCGCCTCATGCCCGCGCCCGCTTTGCGCGATCAGCACCGTGCCGACGCAGATGCAGGCGATGCCGGCGATGCGCCAGCCATTGAGATCCTCGCGGAAGACGAAATACGCGAAGATGGCGACGGCGACATAGGCGAGGCTGAGGAACGGATAGGCGAAGGAAAGCTCGACCTTGGACAGCACATAGAGGTGCGAGGCCATCGAGATGACGAAGGTGCATAGGCCCAGGAACACCCAGGGGYTGAAGACGATCTGCAACAGCTTGACCAGGGGATTGACGCCCTCGAACGAGATCGGCCCGAGCGACATCATGCCTTGCTTCAGCATCAGCTGCGCAGCGGCATTGGTCATGACCGTAAAGAGAATGAAGACGATGTATTTCATGTGTTCCCAACCACCCCTTCACGCTTCCTATTACAAACCCGCAAACATTTCGTGAAGCCACGAGAATGTTTTGAGTGAATCGTCAATTTAATGATTCGATAACCAAGAATTACTCAAGTTTTATCTATTCCGCCGCCTCGACCGTGCCGCGTCGCGCATCGAGTTTCCTTGCCGTCCGAGCCCAGAATGACGACATGAAGGCGGGATCGCGCAACGCCTCCAGCCGCTGCCATTCGGGAAAGGACGAAGCGAAGATGTCGGCGCCCATGCGGGCATCCTTATAGGGGTTGACCGCGCCGCCGGCCTCGACGGTGATGCGGTCGAGTTGCCTTAGCAGCGCAAGCGTTGCCGCCCCTCTGTTGGGGAAATCCAGCGTCATCGTATAGCCGGGACGCGGGAACGACAGCAGCGCTGGCGAGCGGATCGAGCCGAACCGCTTCAGCACGGTGAGGAACGAACCCTGCCCGGCCAGCCTTGCAGCCGCCAGCAGCGCCGGCACCGCCTCGTGCGCCGTCTCTTCAGGGACCACGCTCTGGTGCTGGAAAAGCCCTTTCGGTCCGTAAAGCCGGTTCCAGTCGCGCACGCCATCAAGCGGAAAGAAGAAGCCCTGGTATCCGACCTGGCGCGGCGCCGCGGACCGGCCCTTCTTCCACCTGTATGCGCCATTGAAGGCGGTCAGGAACGGCCGGTTAAGGACATTGAAAGGCGGCTGGACCGGCACCGATAGCGTGCCGCCGGCGCGCGCGGCGGCATGCGAGCCGTGCTCGGCGTGATTGCCGGTAAACAGCAGGCCGCGACCACTGTTGCGGCCACCGGCCAGTTGGTCGATCCAAGCGACCGCGTACTCATTGGCCTCGTCGGCCGCCTCGGCCAAACCGAAAAATTCGCCTAGATCGCGAAACGGCGTCGCCGTCTCGACGATGTCGAGCGAAGGCACCCGCATCAGCCGGATCGAGGCCGACAGGATGAGGCCGGTCAGCCCCATTCCGCCGATCGTCGCCCGAAACAGCCGCGCATTGTCGGTCGCCGAACAGCGACGGCTCTTTCCGTCGGACCTGAGCAGCGTCAAGGTCTCGACATGGCAGCCGAAGGTGCCGCGCCGATGATGGTTCTTGCCATGCACATCATTGGCGATGGCGCCGCCGAGCGTGACGAATTGGGTGCCTGGAACAACCGCCGGGAAGAAGCCGTAAGGGGCAGCGTGTGCGATGATGTCGGATAACAGCACGCCGGCATCGGCTTCAAGAAGGCCTGTCTCGGCATTGAAGGCGCGGATGCTGTTCAAAGACCGCATGTCGACGACCGTGCCGGCCTCGTTCTGGCAGGAATCGCCGTAGGAACGGCCGTTGCCATAGGCGAGCAGCGACGCCGGCTTGGCCTGGCCGCCCTTCAGCAGCGCAATGCCATCGTCGGCACCGATCGCGCGTGGTGCCGGCGGCGTGGCAAGGCCAAAGCTCTGGAAGCGGTCGGCCATCCTTTACCAGCCTCCGATGACCAGCATTACCGCGCCGATCAGCACCACGATCTGGCTGCGCCAGTCGCGGATGATGAAGACGACCGGGTCGTCATGCATCTCGTCGCGGCGCGCCAGGATCCAGACGCGCATGGTGAGATAAAGCACGATTGGCGCCAGCGGCCAGATCAGCCACGGATGCGGATAAAGCTCGCGCACGGCGACGCTGTCCATGTAGAGCGCCAGCACCAGCGCCGAGGAGAAGGCCGAAGCCATTCCGGCCTGGGCGACGATCTCCTGGTCTTCGGTGCGATAGCCACGGCCGGCAATGCGCTCGCCGGGCGGAATGGCTGTGGTGCGAAGTTCGACGAAGCGCTTCACCAGTGCCAGCGACAGAAAGAAGAAGATCGAGAAGGCGAGCAGCCAGAACGAGACGTCGACGCCGGTCGCGGCCGCACCCGCCAGGACGCGGATCGTGTAGAGGCCTGCAAGCGTCAGCACGTCGACAAGCAGCATGCGCTTGAACGACAGCGAATAGGCCGTCGTGACCACCATGTAGCCGCCAAGCACGGCCAGGAATTCGGGCGACAACAGCAATCCGGTGGCGATGCCGATCGCCAGCAGCACCGCGATCGCGCCAAGGCCGAACGGGATCGACAGCGCGCCGCTGGCGAACGGCCGGTTGCGCTTGGTGGCGTGCTTGCGGTCGAGCGCAAGGTCGAAGAAATCGTTGAGGATGTAGATCGCCGACGCCACCGCGCTGAACGAGACGAATGCCAGCAGGCATTGCCAGATCATGGAGGTGTTGAAATATTCATGCGACAGCACCATTGGCACGGCGATCAGCGAGTTCTTGAGCCACTGATGCACGCGCAACATCTTGACGACGGTCCGCAGTGTCGGCTTGGGCGTCGGCATCGTCTCGGCGCCATGTGCTGCCTGCCAGCGCGCGGCATGACGGTCGGGCGCCACCACGATTGCCGTGCGCGCGGCGTCGAAGACCTGGAGGTCGTGGCGGCTGTTGCCGGCATAATCGAAGCCACCGTCGCCATAGGCTGCGATCAGTGAGGCGCGCTTCTTGCCGGAGGTGAGATTGTCGAAACCGTCGGTAGCCAGCACCCGGTCGAAAATGCCGAGATGGGCAGCGATGGCGTCTGCGAATTTGCGCGGCGTGCCGGTCGCCAGCACGATCTTGCGGCCTTCCGCGTGCTCGGTCCGGAGGCGGCAGAGCAACGCCTCGCGATAAGGCAGCGATGCCGGATCGATGTCGATGTGCTGGGCAATCGCCTGCTTCAACCGGGCCGGCCCGCGGGCGGCCCAGAAAGGCACGAGGAATATATAGAGCGGGTTCTTCTTGAGAAGGATGAACAGTCCTTCCCACAACAGGTCGGTAGCAATCAGCGTGCCGTCGAGATCGACCGCAAACGGTATTGCGTTCCTGTCCGACCTCGCATCCATAACCCGTCCTGCCCTGCCAGCGTATGATCCGGAAAGCCGGAGCCTCGTTGCGCGCCGCGTTTCGGCGTCTTGAAGCTGGTATAGCCGGGAACGGCATAGCGAACGTTAAAACGCCCGGATGCAGGCGGTTGTCGCGGCGGTATTTCCGGCGTCATTGTTAAGCAAACGCTACCGAAAACAATAAAAGGCCGGGCAAATGCCCGGCCTTTCCTGTCATGCCGTCGGGATTACTTGATGCGGGCAACGCCGCCCGAGATCTCGACCGTTTCCGAGCCGGTCAGGGCTTCGAGATCGCCATTGGGCAAGGTGACGAAGCAACCGTTCGGGCAGAATTCAACGGTTTCGCCAGCGGCCAGCGCAAGGTCTGATTTGCTGCCGCCCTCCGTCACGATCAGCGTGCGGGTCTCGGCGTCCTTGTTGACCGCGCTGGCGGCATGGGTCGAGCCGATGGCGGCGGCCAAAGCGACGGCAGCGACGAGAGACTTCCACATGTTGCAATATCGGTGTTCCCACCGCCTCTGTTGCATTTCGCAAGGCATTTTCGCCTTTGCATGGGAGCTTATATGAGATGGAAGCTGAACCGCAACTGAATGCCGCATTCATGCCGCAATTGGCTTTGCCCGGTTGCGAGCGCACCCGTTAAAGGGGCAGTTGACTGACTACACGCCTAGTCCGGATCGGGCTTGCGCGCCTTGCGTCCCGTCTTGGCGAGCTTTTTTGCTTCGGCCGCGGCTTCCACCTTGGCCTGCTCCTGTTCGACGAAGTCGGCCTCGATCTTGTCGTCGTCGGTCGGCCAGGCCTCTGGCTTGCGGACCTCGACGACGGCGCGTGGCGTCGAGGGAATCTCGATATGCTCGCCGCTGAATTTCTCGAGCACGGCAAAACGGATGTCGTTCTGCGCGATATTGCCGTTCATCACATCGGCCAGGAACACGCGGATCTCGAATTCCAGTGCTGCCGCGCCGAAATTGGAAAACAGCACGAAAGGTTCCGGATTCTTCAGCACCATCGGGTGGCCGCGTGCGATCTCCGTCAGGATGGCGTGAACCTTTTTGACGTCGCTGCCATAGGCGACGCCGACCTTGATGTCGACCCGGCCAAGCTTGTTGCGATGCGTCCAGTTGCCGACGGCGTTGTTGATCAGGTTCGAATTGGGCAGGATCACCGACTGCCGCTGGAACGTCTCGATTTCGGTGGCGCGCACGCTGATCTTCTTGACGGTGCCGCTGACATCGCCGGCGACGATCCAGTCGCCGACCTTGAATGGCCGCTCGGCCAAAAGAATCAGGCCGGAGACGAAATTGGACACCACATTCTGCAGGCCAAAGCCGATGCCGAGAGAGAGGGCACCGGCGACCAGCGCTAGATTGGACAGGTCGATGCCCGCAGCCGAAATGCCGACCAGTGCCGCCAGCGCAACACCGGAGTAGCCGACCGCCAGCCGGATCGAGTTGCGCACTCCGGTATCGACCTTGCCGCGCGCCATCACCGAACCGTCGAGCCAGCCCTGGAACCAGCGCGTCAGGAAATAGCCGATGATGAAGACGACGATGCCGGAAAGGATGCCGGTGACCGAAATCGTCACCGAACCGACGGTGATCCCGGTTGCCAGCCTGTAGGCCCAGGCCTCGATGTCGCCGGGCTGGAAACCCCACATCAACAGGATCAGCGGCAGGAAGACCAGCACGATCATCAAGTTGATGGCGACGCTGACGGCGAGGCCGAGTTGATCGAGGGCGGCGTCATCGTAGCTCGAATTGGCCGACAGCCAGCGCCCAACGGACGTGTCGGCGAAAGCGCCCTCCTCGCCGATCGCCCGCGCCGACAGGAAGCCGATATAGGAAGTGATGAGGATGGTGCCGGTGACCAACACTTGCACCGAGACAAAGATGGCAAGGCCAATATAGCCGAGCAAGGCCGCAGCGATGGTGAACAAACCGAGTGCGAGCGCCATGTAGCGCAGCCATGCCGGCCACGGCCGCCAGCTTCCGTCACGCGCCCTGAACGGCCGCAGCATCGCCATCAGGATCAGGATCACGCCAAAGATGATCGTGGCGCCGAAACTGCGGGCAATGGTCAGCGACAGCGGCGAGCCCATCTTGTCGTTGACGATCGACAGGAAATAGTTGACGCCGATGACCACTGCCATGGCGGTCGTCAGCCGCACCAACCAGCGCGCCGGGCCGGTTTCGACGGGAATGAGCCGCCAGTTCGGCAGCCGCGGCTCGAGCGCCGCATTGGTCAGCCGGTTGACGCCGAACACCACAGCGATGACAGCCGCCAGCGCGTTCAGGAAGACCCCGATGTCGCCACGCAACACATTGTAATAGTTGAATAAGAACACCGTGGAGGCCAGGAATACGCTGACCGCCAGTGACGGCAGCAAAGTCGACCAGAACGCCACCGATAGACGGCTGAGATAGGACGGTTGCTCGACCGTCGGGTCGGCTTCGAAGACCCGCCCGAACAGCCGCCTGCCCCCGACCAGCAGCACCAGCGCCAGTCCGAGCGCCACGAAGGTCGCTGCCAGGATGGCCTTAAACTTGAACTTGAAAGCGAAGATCAGCCAGGACGACACCGCCTTGTACAGGTTGGCGTATTCGTCATGGGCGTCGGAGAAGACCTCAGGGCTCAGGGCATCGGACAGCACGTAGCGCTTGGTCAAAAGGTTGCGGAACAGCGCGCTGCGCATGTTGCCGATGTTGTCGACCAGCCCGCTGATGCGGATCGACAGGTTCTGCGCGCTGGCGACAACTGCGTTGATCTCGGCCTTTTCCGACGCCAACGCCTGGCGTTCGCCTGTAACTATGTCGGGCTCCTGTGGCTGCCCCGCCGCGGGTGGCGGGCCCAGCACCTCGATCCGATTGTTGATGTCGGTGAGGCGCGAACGAAACGCCAGCGCACTGGTAAGTGCCGCACGCGACACGTCCTCCAGTTGCAGACGAATATCGACGAGTGAGGCATCGTCCTCACCGTCCTGCTGTATTTTCTTCTCGAGGTCGTCAGTCTTGGCCGTCAGGCCCTGGATGACTTTCTGCTGATCGGTGATCAATCCGGCAGCGCCCTGACCGAGCGCTTGCGCCATCGCATCAAACGAAGGCGGCGCCGAAACAACAAGCGCGAGGATCAAAATGAGGCGAAGCAACCGGAAAAGCATGATTTGTTGGCGACTCACGAGCGGCAAAGGCATCTAAAAAGCCTGTCATTGATAAAGACGGCCATATCATGGGGCAAGCCGTCGCATCCGATCGCTCCACTGATCCGATCGCGGGCGTCGGCCAGTCGAAAGGCGATGGCGCAATATTGGCTTTGCGGATGCGGCCTGCTCTATAGTCTGCCGCATCGCCCGAACCGGATGACAATGATGGCAGAGTACTCGGCCTTTTCGCTGCTCGCGAACGCGCTCAAGGGAAACAAGGACTGGAAACCGGCCTGGCGCAAGCCGGATCCGAAGGCGTCCTATGATGTCATCATCATCGGTGGCGGCGGTCACGGGCTGGCAACCGCCTACTATCTCGCCAAGGAGCACGGTATCACCAATGTCGCGGTGCTGGAAAAGGGTTGGCTCGGCTCCGGCAATGTCGGCCGCAACACGACGGCCGTGCGCTCGAACTATCTGCTGCCCGCCAACACCCGCTTCTACGAGCATTCGATGAAGATGTGGGAGAACCTGTCGCACAAGTTGAATTACAATGTCATGTTCTCGCAGCGCGGCTGCCTGAACCTGGCGCACACGCCGGCTCAGTTCGACGACTATGCACGGCGCGGCAACGCCATGCGTCATCTCGGCGTCGATGCTGAATTGATGACGCCAGCGCAGATCAAACGGCTGATCCCGGCGCTCGATATCTCCGACAGCGCACGCTTCCCGGTGGTCGGTGGCCTGATGCAGCGGCGCGCCGGCACCGCCCGTCACGATGCGGTCGCCTGGGGCTATGCGCGCGGCGCGGACCGGCRCGGCGTCGACATCATCGAGAATTGCGAGGTCACCGGCTTCCTGCGCGACGGCGACCGCGTCACCGGCGTCACCACGTCGCGCGGCGACATCCGCGCCAGGAAGGTGGCAGTGGCGGTCGCTGGCAGCACCGGGCGCGTCATGAAGTTGGCCGGCGTCGAGACGATGCCGATCGAGAGCCACGTGCTGCAGGCCTTCGTCACCGAATCGCTAAAGCCTTTCATCGACACCGTCGTCACCTTCGGCATGGGCCATTTCTACATGTCGCAGTCGGACAAGGGCGGCCTCATCTATGGCGGCGACATCGACGGCTACAACAGCTATGCCCAGCGCGGCAACCTGCCCATCGTCGACGAGGTGATGAGCGAGATGCTGGCGCTGTTTCCGGGCCTTGCCCGCGTGCGCATGCTGCGCTCCTGGGGCGGCGTCTGCGACATGTCGATGGACGGATCGCCGATCATCACCACCGGCCCCCTGCCCGGCATGTATCTCAACTGCGGCTGGTGCTATGGCGGCTTCAAGGCGACGCCGGCCTCGGGTTGGTGCTTTGCCTGGACCATCGCCAAGGATCAGCCGCACGAGTTCAACGCCCCCTTCACGCTCGACCGCTTCCACCGCGGCCTGGTGATCGACGACAAGGGCCAGGGTGCAAACCCGCGGCTGCATTAGGTAAAGTCCCATGTTGATCACCTGTCCATATTGCGGCCCGCGCGACGTCGTCGAATTTACCTATCAAGGTGACGGCAACCGTAAGCGCCCCGACCCCGCCTCGCAGAATTTCGAGGCATGGAACGCCTATGTCTACGACCGGCTGAACCCGGCCGGCGACCACAACGAAATCTGGCAGCATTCCGGCGGTTGCCGCGCACATCTCAGGGTCGTGCGTAACACGCTGACGCATGAGATTTTGAGCGTCGCCTTCATGCGCGGCGCTCACACCTCGACCGCGCGCCGCAAGGCGGAGGACAAATCATGAGCCCGCGCCGCACCGACACTGGCGGCCGCATAGACCGGCTGAAAACCATCCGCTTCACCTTCGACGGAGCCACCTATACCGGCCATGCCGGCGACACGCTGGCGTCGGCGCTGTTGGCCAAGGGCGTCACCCTTTACGGGCGTTCATTCAAATATCACCGCCCGCGCGGCCTGCTCACCGCAGGCATCGAGGAGCCCAACGCGCTGGTGACGGTGCTGAAGGGCGATGTTCGCGAGCCCAACATTCCGGCGACCATGGTCGAGATCCATGACGGACTGGTCGCCATCAGCCAGAACCGCTTTCCCTCGCTTGCCTGGGACGTCAACGCCGTCAACCAGCTTGGCGGCAAGATCCTGTCGGCCGGCTTCTACTACAAGACCTTCATGGGGCCAGTGATCGGTCCGCTCAAAGGCACTCGCTTCTGGATGTTCTGCGAGCATTTCATCCGCCGCGCCGCCGGTCTCGGCAGCGCCGGATCGGCGAAGGACCCGGCCCGCTATGAACGCATGAACGCCTTTTGCGACGTGCTGGTAGTCGGCTCCGGCCCGGCCGGGCTGATGGCCGCCAAGGCCGCTGCCGATCAGGGCGCCCGGGTCATGCTGGCTGATCTTGAGCCGCGTTTCGGCGGCTCTGCCAACTGGTCAGGCGAAACCATCGATGGCGCACCGGCCGCCGACTGGGCCCGCCGCACCGTCGCCCAGCTCGAAGGCCGCGACAATGTCCGCCTTTTGCCGCGCACCACGGTCTGGGGCTATTACGACAACAACACGCTTGCCGCGCTCGAACGGGTCAGCGACCACAAGGAGCAGCCCGGCAAGGGCGAGCCGCGCCATCGCTATTGGGCGATTCGCGCCCGCTCCGTGGTGCTCGCCACCGGCGCCTTCGAACGGCCGCTGGTGTTTCCGGGCAATGACAGGCCAGGTGTGATGCTGGCGCATGCCGCCGAGCGCTACGCCAACGAGTTCGGCGTGTTGCCGGGCGAACGGATCGCGCTGTTCACCAACAATGACAGCGCCTACCGAGCGGCCGTCGCCTTGAAGAAGGCGGGTGCCACGGTCGTCGCCATTGCCGACGTCCGGCCAGACCCTTCAGCCGAGATGCTCAAGCTGGCCACGGAGGCCGAGGCCGAGGTCTTCGCCGGCCATGCCGTCGTCGCCACGGAAGGCGGCAAGACGCTGACCGGCCTCAAGCTGCAGCGCTTCGACATGGCCAACGGTTCGCTCACCGGCGACGCCCGCAGCATCCACGCCGATTGCCTGCTGATGTCGGGCGGCTGGTCGCCTACCATCCATCTGGCCAGCCAGGCCGGCGCCAAGGCCGAGTGGAACGCCGCGCGGCAGGCTTTCCTGCCGCCGAAGCCGACCCAGCAATGGCCAACGCAGCACTGGATTGGCGCCGGCGCCTTCACCGGCAGTTTTTCCACCACTGAAGCCATCGCCGAAGGCCGCGCCGCCGGCCTCGCCGCGGCCGGCGGAACCAGCACGCCGGCGGCGTTGCCCACTGTCGAAGCCGTTCCTGGCGATCCCGATCCGGCGCCGGTGTTCGAGATCAGGGCCAAAGGCAAGAGCTTTGTCGATTTCCAGCACGACGTCACCGCGGAGGATGTGCGGCTGGCACACCGCGAAGGCTTTGTCTCGGTCGAGCACCTGAAGCGCTACACCACGCTCGGCATGGCAACCGACCAGGGCAAGAGCTCCAATGTTCCGGGCCTTGCCATCATGGCCGAGGCGCTGGGCAAGCCGATCCCCGAGGTCGGCACGACGCGCTTCCGCCCGCCCTTTGCACCGGTGTCGATCGGCTCGCTGGCGGCCGAGCGCTTCGGTGACCTGAAACCCGAGCGGCTGACGCCGATGCATGACTGGCATCTCGCCAATGGCGCGACCATGTATTCGGCCGGCCTCTGGTACCGTCCGATGATCTACGGCCATGCCGGAGAGACGGTCGAGCAGGCCTATGTGCGCGAAGCCAAGGCGACCCGCGAAAGCGCCGGCATCGTCGATGTCTCGACACTGGGCAAGATCGCCGTGCAAGGGCCCGACGCCGCTGCATTCCTCGACCGCGTCTACACCAACATGTTTTCGACACTGGCCGTCGGCAAGGCCCGCTACGGGCTGATGCTGCGCGAGGACGGCCTCGCCTTCGACGACGGCACCACCTGGCGGTTGGGCGAGCAGGATTTCCTGATGACCACCACGACGGCGAACGCCGGCAAGGTGATGCAGCATCTGGAATATTTCCTCGACGTGATCTGGCCGGAGCTCAAGGTGCACGTCACCTCGGTGACCGACGAATGGGCGGGCGCCGCGATCGGCGGACCGAAGGCCAGGCAGATCCTCGCTGCTTGCGTCACCGGCACATCGGTCGACAACGCCACCTTGCCCTTCATGGGAATTGTGCGCGGCGAGATATCGGGTGTCCCGGTGATGATTTGCCGGCTCTCCTTCTCCGGTGAGATGGCGTTCGAGGTCTATTCCGGTGCCGGCCATGGCACCCATGTCTGGGAAGCGCTGATCGAGGCCGGCAAACCGTTCGGGCTGGTCACCTACGGGCTCGAGGCGCTGGGCACGATGCGCATCGAGAAGGGCCATGTCACCGGCGCCGAGATCGACGGCCGCACCACGGCGCGCGACTTGCATCTCGACTGGATGCTGTCGAAGAAAAAGCCGTTCATCGGCTCGGCGATGATGGACCGCGAGGGCCTGATCGCGTCTGACCGCTTGGAACTCGTCGGCCTGATCGCGCTGGACAACCGCCCACTCAATGGCGGCGCGCACATCGTCGAGCAACTCGACGAGGCCAATCCCCACGGCTCGATCGGCCACATCACCGCCTGCTGCTATTCGCCAGCGCTCGGCAAGCACATCGCGCTGGCGCTGGTCAAGGGCGGCAAGGCACGACACGGCACGCGCGCCAATGTCTCCGATCCCCTGCGCAACCGGTTCGGGCCGGTCGAGATCGTCTCCAACCACTTCTTCGATCCGGACGGGAGCCGCATGCATGGTTGAGCGCCAATCACCGCTCGAGCCGGAGTTTCACATTGGCTCGCATGGCAATTTCGAACACGGCGTCGAGATCATCCTGACCGAGACCGGGCCCGGCTCGATCGTGCAGCTGGCAGCCTGGCCGGGTGAGGAGAAGAAGTTGATTGCCGCCATCCGTACCGTCACCGGGCTTGCGCTGCCCGATGGCGCCGGCGGCGGCATGAGCGACGGCGTGAAGTCGGTCTTCGGCTTCGCGCCGGGAAAATTCACCGTTGCCGATGAAGCCGAAGGCCTGGCCGGCGCCTTTGCCAAGGCGGTCACCCCGGCCATCGGCACGGTGACCGACCTTTCGCATGGTCGCACCGCCATTCGCATCGCCGGGCCGAAGGCCGAATGGGTGCTGGCGAAGTTCTTCGCCATCGACTTCGCGCTGCCGGCCTTTCCGGTTGGCGCCGGCCGCTCGACCACCCATCACGATGTCTTCGCCCAGATCCAGCGTATCGGCTCCGACCAGTTCGACATCTATGTCTTCCGCTCGTTCGCACGCTCGTTCTGGAAGGCGCTCTGCCATGCCAGCGAGGAAGTCGGCTACGAGGTGCAATAGGCAGCGCCGGCCGGATGGCCGCATCGCCGCGGCTTCTGGCATCAAGGCCAGCCGGTTCTGCCGCTAGAGAATCGCGCCGCGGGCGGCCATGATGGGAAACGTGGCCGCCAAGACCGGCCCAAGGGGCATCAAACCCCGTCTCAGGCTCGGCATAGTCGTTTGGTTCGAACATCCCCATGACCGCAGAAATATCCGCCGGCGCCACCGATCGCGCCGATGTGTCGGCCAGAGCCTTGCTCCTGCTGCCACTGACGGTCGCCTGCGGCGTCTTCATGACCAGCCTCGATCAGAATGTCGTCGTGACGGCGTTGCCCGGTATCGGCGAAAGCCTCGGCCGCCCGCCCAGCCAGCTCGGCCTTCTGATCACCGTCTATGTCGCCAGCCTGATCATCTCGATGCCGCTTGGCGGCTGGGCCGCCGACCGCTTCGGCCTGCGCAATGTCTATTGCTTTGCCTTGCTGGTGTTCGCCACCGCATCGGCCCTATGCGGGCTGTCCGACAACATCTGGATGCTGGTCGGCGCCCGTGCGCTGCAAGGGTTCGGCGGCGCGCTGATGGGCACGCTCGGCCAGGTCGTCATCCTGCAGACCTTTCCGCGCAGCCGCACCCTGAAGATCAACATGTACATCTCGCTGGCCGGCCAGTCCGGACCGCTGGTCGGCCCGCTCGTCGGCGGCGCGCTGACCACCTACATTTCCTGGCGCTGGATCTTCTTCATCAACGTGCCGTTCGCACTGGCGGCGGCTTTGCTTGCCGCCTCGCTGTTTCCGACAGTGACCAAGCCCGTGCGCACGCCGTTCGATTTTCCGGGGTTTCTGCTGGTCGGCAGCGGCATGGTGCTGCTGGTCTTCGGCATGGATTCGCTTGCCGCCAAGGACGCTGCCGGCGGCGTCATCGCCGGTGAACTGGCGCTCGCGCTTGTCATCCTGACAATTGCCTCGTTCTACTGCCTGCGCGTGCGCAATCCGCTGCTCGATCTCAAGCTCCTGCGCATCCGCACCTTCCGCATTTCCTTCCTGACCGGCGGTGGCCTGGATACGATCGGCCTCAGCTCGGTCGTCTTCCTGCTGCCTCTGATGTTCCAGCTCGGCTTCGGCATGAGCGCGGTGCAGGCGGGATCGCTGACTTTCGTTGCCGCGGTCGGTTCGGTGGCCATGCGCTTCTTCATGCCGCGTGTCCTCAACCGTTTCGGCTTCCGCCGCGTGCTGGTCTGCAACACGCCGATCGTCGCCGCCATGGTCGTTGGATTTGCCTTGATGCAGGCAACCACACCGGTGTGGATCGTGCTTGCCTACATCTTCGTCTTCGGCGTCTTCCGCTCAGCGCAATGGGCGTCGACCGGCAACCTCGCCTATTCCGACATCGCGCCCGAACAGCTCGCCCGCTTCAGCGCACTCTATTACATCCTGTGGCAGCTCGCGGTGGCGATCAGTGTCGGCCTGGCCGCCGCGGCACTGTCGTTTCTGGCCGGCGGCGGTCCGGCCGTGGCAAGCGATTTTCGCATCCTGTTCGTGATCGAGGGCGTCATCACGCTGTGTGCGCTATTCGCCTATCTCAAGCTGACGCCGCAGGACGGCGCCCATGTCAGCGGCCACGGCGCACAGATGAACACGGAATAGGGCTCGACGCCCAGTTGGCCGGTTCTGGCCGGGGCGGCCGGCTTACTCGCTGAACGTCACCCACTCTTCCAGCGGCACGCGGTCGGTGCGGAAGGCGTTTTCGGGTTTGGAGATGTCCTCATGGCCAAGCGCCATGCCGCAGACGACGATCTCCTCGTCGGGAATGTTGAGCACCGGCCGGATCTGCCGGTGATAGGGGGCGAACGCCGCTTGTGGGCACGTGTGCAAGCCCCTGCCCCGCGCTGCGACCATGATGTTTTGCAGGAACATGCCGTAGTCGATCCATGAACCCTGGTTGAGCCGGCGGTCAATGGTGAAGATCATGCCGACCGGCGCGTCGAAGAAGACGAAGTTGCGGTCGTGCTGGGCGCGCATCTTGTCGACCTCGCGACGGCCGATACCGAGCGCGCCATAGAGCCCAAAGCCGTTGGCGCGCCGTCGGGTCAGATAGGGCTCGAAGAACTGGGTGGGATAGTAGCGGTACTCATCCCAATCGGCCTTTTCAGCGCGGATGCCCGAATTGAGGATGGCGTCGGTGATCTGCTGCTTGGTCTCGCCCTTGGTGACGTAGACCTTCCACGGCTGCATGTTGGTGCCGGATGGAGCCCGCGCCGCAACCGACAGAATGGCGCGGATGGTGTCGTCGTCGACCATGTCGGGCAGGAATGCGCGCACCGAGCGGCGCGACAGGATCGCCTCGTCGACAATCTCGGCCTCGTCCGCAATTCGGGTGTTCTTTTCAAGCATGGGCCGTCCTTTAACCCTCGTCTCGACCAGACGTCCCCACTCGCCGTTCGTGCCCGAGCCTTTGCATGAACCGTCAAAATCCTGCAAGCAAATCTTGAGCATGCGTGAAAATCCACTTGATTTTTTCATGAGCTTGATTTCTCATGAAATTCGGATGCAAATTTTCATGAAGTGAGCGTTTTGCCTTCACCTATCGCACGAACATTGCAGGGACCTGACGAACGCGTGCTGGCCAGCGATCTCAGGGCGCTGCGCAAGGCGCGCGGGCTGACGCTTGCCGAGATCGGCCTGAAGCTTGGCCGTTCGGTCGGCTGGGTCAGCCAGGTCGAACGTGGCCTGTCGACGCCATCGCTCAGCGATCTCAGAGCCTTCGCTGAACTGTTCGGCGTGCCGATCAGCCTGTTCTTCAGCCATGACGTGCCGGTCGAAAGCGAGCGTGGCGTGGTTGTGCGCGCCGGCAGGCGCCGCACGCTTGGCACAAGCGAATCCGGCCTGGTGGAGGAGCTTCTGTCGCCCGATCTCGGCGGTAGCTTCGAGATGGTGCGTTCGGTTTTCGCGCCGGGCGCGGAGCTGAAAAACGAGGCGCGTCGGCCGACCGAAGAGGCCGGATACGTCGCGTCCGGACTGTTCGATATCGAGATATCGGGCGTCTGGCATCGGCTCGGCGAAGGCGACTCCTTTCGCTTCGAAGGCAAGCCCTACCGCTGGCGCAATCCGGGTGCCGAGCCGGCGGTTGTCATCTGGGTGGTTGCGCCGCCAGTCTATTGAATGCATGTCGCCCAGAAGCGTGCTTGGGATAACGACAGGTATCAAAAACAAAAAATGGAAAGCGCAACGCGCTTTTGGGTTTTGTCAGGGAGAAGAACATGACCGGTTTGCCGAGCACGGCACGCGTGGTGATCATCGGAGG
>NZ_JBFULQ010000014.1:0-27357 GCF_054049815.1 Mesorhizobium sp. P5_C1
CTCCCCTTGTGGGAGAAGGAAGCCGGGCGAAGCTCGGTCGGATGAGGGGTGTTCCAGCTTGGCAAACCGCAATCCGTCCAGCACCCCTCAACCGTCTTGGCGCTGCGCGCCAATCCACCTTCTCCCACAAGGGGAGAAGGAAACGAGCGCGGTCGCCCGTGATTGAGACGGAAGAGGCCCAAACAGAAATCTCGAATGGAATAGTTGTAGATGCCCACCGTCGCCCCGCTTGATCTCGAAGGCCATTGCGTCGCCGCCGTCTTCCTCGGCGACGTGCCGCATTTCGCGCTGGCCGATGGTGCCGTCCATCGGCTCGACCATGGTCACAAGACCATTGAGGCCAATGACGGGCTGCTCGCCGCCTTCCACGATGCGGCCAATGACCGGCTGATCACAGGCGGCGAGGATGGCAAGATTTCCTCTGTCACCGCGGGCGGCGACGTCCAGGAACTGGCCAGCGCCGGGAAAAAATGGATCACCAGCGTCGCAGCCGGACCGCAGGGCGCGGTTGCCTATGCGACGGGCAAGACCGCCTTCGTGCGCTTCGCCGACGGCAAGACCAGGGAATTTGCCCATCCGCGTTCGGTCGAGGGGTTGGCGTTCTCGCCCAAGGGCATGCGCTTCGGTGTTGCCCGCTACAATGGCGCGACGCTGCATTTCCCGGCCACCGAAGGTAAGCCGGCGGAGCTCGAATGGGCCGGCGCCCATACCGGCATCACCTTCTCGCCCGACGGTGCGTTCCTAGTCACCACGATGCAGGAGAACGCCCTGCACGGCTGGAAGCTTGCCGACGGCAAACACATGCGTATGAGCGGCTATCCCGGCAAGGTCAAAAGCCTGTCATGGAGCGCGAAAGGCAAGTGGCTGGCGAGTTCCGGTGCACCGGCGGCGATCGTCTGGCCGTTTTCAGGCAAGGACGGCCCGATGGGCAAGGCGCCCCTGGAACTCGGCACGCGCGGCAACGCCATGGTGACGGCAGTCGCCTGCCACCCGAGCCAGGATGTCGTCGCCGTCGGCTATGATGACGGCATGGTGATGGCGGTACGCTTTTCCGATGCCAAGGAAGTGCTGTTGCGGCGACAGGGCAAGGGCGCCATCACCTCGATGATGTGGGACAAGGAAGAGCGCCGCGTCGCCTTCGGCAGTGCGGCCGGCGATTGCGGCGTCATCGACATCACGGCGTAAGGTGTGCTGAAATTCAGGTGAGGCCGGCCTGCAAACGACAGCTCTCTGCGCTTCCGGTGCTCACGGACCCGAACGTCCGCTCCGCTCCGGTTCTCGAAAGCCATCATTTTCGGCTCGGCCTGACCTGAATCTCAACACACCCTGGTCTGGGATCACTCGGCGCCGCAGGATACCTTGCCGGTCAGATCGGTGGTCTTGCCATCGCCGTCCTTGTCGGCGGTGCTGTCATAGACGGCAAGCGTGTACTGCCCGTCATAGACACCTTCATCGCTGGCCTTGGTCAGGATYGTCAGTTCGACGGAGCTGAAGGTCTGGGCCACCTCGTGCTCATGATAGATGTTCAGCCGCAGATCCTTGTCGTCGAGCCAGTATTGGGTGAGGTTGGCATCCTCGAACACGGTCTTGCGCAGATGGTCGTCAGCGGGCCTTGCCTTGATTTCGAGGTCGCCGCGAAAGTTGAAAGTCGGGCCGCCCATGCCTCTGGTGACACCGGCGCCGACCTCGAATGCCACCGCCGCATCGTCGACATTGCACCAGATGCCACCGGAGGCGCGGGCCATATTGGCCGACAGGAACAGCGCTGCCGCGCAGATGATCGTTCGCATTTTTCCCCCCGCGTAGGCCCAATGCCGTCCACATTGGCGCTGACTTCCGGATCAGCGTCAAGCGTTGCCACCAGCGGCTGAGCCAATGCAGGACAGACGCGCGGCCGATTGCGGTCGCGGACATGGATTGGCTAAGAGGGACGACCAGGGGGGTTTTCATGCATAGCGGCAGTTCAAGGACGTCCATCGGCGGCATCGATCGTGATCGCATTGCCGACCTGCGCGAGACCGAGGCGGCAGCCTTCCGCAAGGCGCGGCCGAAATCACAGGCGAAGGTCGGCAATGGCCTGCCTGGCTTCTTCGGCGGCGTGCCGATGCACTGGATGAACGACTGGCCGACGCCGTTTCCGATCCTGGTCGACAGAGCCAGGGGCGCCACCATCACCGATATCGACGGTATCAGGCTCGACGATTTCTGCCTTGGCGACACAGGCTCGATGTTCGGTCATTCGCCGCCGCCGGTGGCGCGCGCCATCCGCCGCCAGGCCGGACGTGGCCTGACCTATATGCTGCCCTCCGAAGACGCACTCGCCATCGGCCCGCTGCTGCAGCAGCATTTCGGCCTGCCGTTCTGGCAGATCGCGACGACGGCGACCGATGCCAACCGCTTTGCGCTACGGGTCGCCCGCGCCGTCACCGGACGCGAAAAGATCCTGGTCTTCAACGGCTGCTATCACGGCTCGGTCGATGAGACGATGGTGCGGCTGGTGGATGGTGTTCCGGTCAACCGGCCGGGACTGGCGGGCGAATTCCGCGACCTGACCCGCACGGCGAAGGTGATCGAATTCAACGATGTCGCCGCACTGGGGGCCGCGCTTGGGGACAAGGATGTCGCCTGCGTCATTGCCGAGCCGGTGCTGACCAACTCCTGCATGGTGCTGGCCGATCCGGGCTTCCATGACGCGTTGCGCAGGCTGACGCGTGAAGCCGGTACGCTGCTGCTGATCGACGAGACGCACACCATCTCGACAGGCCTGGGCGGTTACACCAGGAAATACGGGCTGGACCCGGACTTCTTCGTGCTGGGCAAGCCGATCGCCGGCGGTGTGCCCGCCAGTGTGTGGGGCATGAGCGACGGTGTCGCCTCGCGCTATGCGGCCTACAACAGGGAAAAGGAGCCGGGCTATTCCGGCATGGGCACGACGCTCTCGGCCAATCCGCTGCAGTTTGCGGCGATGCGCGCCACGCTCGAAGAGGTGATGACCGAAGACAATTATGCCCGCATGGACCATCTGGCGCGGCGGCTCGACGCCGGGCTGACCGGCGTCATCGACCGTTATCGCTTGCCCTGGCATGTTGCCCGCGTCGGCGCCCGCGTCGAGTTCATCTGCGCGCCCGGCCCGCTGCGGAATGGCGGCGAGGCCGAGACGGCGCATGCGCCGGAACTGGAAGCCGCCATCCATGTCGCGCTGGTCAATCGCGGCGTGCTGATTGCGCCCTTCCACAACATGATGCTGATCTCGCCGGCGACCACCGGCGCCCAGGTCAACCGGCTGATCTCCGCCTTCGGCGCGGTTGCGGCGAAGCTTGCGGCATGAGACAAGCGGCTAACACATGGGCGCGCCAAGCAAAGCCGGACAGATCATGACCTCACCTTCGGGCTCGACGCCCACCGAGGCGCAAGCCTTCCTCGAGGCCCATCCCGAGATCGAGGCCTTCGATATCGTGCTGACCGACGCCAATGGCGTCGGCCGCGGCAAGATCGTGCGCCGGCATGAGCTGAAAAGCATCTTCGAGGGCGGCCGGCACATGCCGATCTCGATCCTCGGCCTCGATATCACCGGCGAGGATGTGCACGAAACCGGGCTGATCTGGACAACCGGTGACGGCGACCTCAGGGCCTGGCCTATCCCCGGCACGCTGGTGCCGCTCTACGGCACGAACCCGCCACGCGGCCAGTTGCTGATGGAGATGTATCACCTCGACGGCCAGCCGATGTCGTCGGATCCGCGCCTGGCGCTGGCACGGCAAGTGGCGATCCTGGCCGCCAAGGGTCTTCATCCCGCCGGCGCCTTCGAGCTGGAATTTTTTCTCCTGGCCAACGAGCGCGATGCCGACGGCAAGGTGCAGCCGGCGCGCGCCGTGCTCGACGGCCGCGTCTCGGGCAAGACAGAAGTCTATTCCGTCGATCACCTGCACGGCATGGAGCCGCTGTTCTCCGACATCTATGCGGCTGCCAAGGCACAAGGCATTCCGGCCGAGACGGTGATTTCCGAATATGCGCCTGGCCAGTACGAATTGACGCTGAATTACCGCAAGGACGTGATGCGGGCGGCAGACGACTTGGTCATGCTGAAGCGGCTGGTGCGGGCACAGGCGCGCCGACACGGCGTCACCGCCTGTTTCATGGCCAAGCCAATCGAAAAATATGCCGGCTCAGGCATGCATTTCCACGTCTCGCTGCAGGACAGAGCGGGCCGAAACGTCTTTGCCGAAGCCGGCGGCGAGAGCTGGTCGCTGCCGCTGCTGCGCGGCCTTGGCGGCCTGATCCAGACGATGGCCGAATCGATGCTGGTGTTTGCGCCGCATGCCAATTCCTGGCGGCGCTTCGTCTCGCAATCCTATGCGCCGGTGGCGCCGACCTGGGGCGTCAACAACCGCTCGGTGGCGCTGCGCGTGCCGGCCGGCGACGCGAAGAACCGGCGCATCGAGCACCGGCCCTCGGGCGTCGACGCCAACCCCTATCTGATCGCCGCTACAGTGCTCGCCGGCATCATCAAAGGTCTCGACGAAGGTCTCGATCCCGGCCCGGAAACCACCGGCAACGGCTATGAGGCAGCGGTGACGCGCACGACCATGCCGGTCGACTGGCGCGCCGCCATCGAGGCCGCGCGAGCATCCAGCTTCCTGAAGGGCGCGCTCGGCGAAGACCTGCACCGCACCTTCGTGGCGATCAAGCAGTCCGAGTACCTGCGCGTGGCGCGCACGGTGAGCGAACTGGATTATCACCTCTACCTGCACGAGGTCTGAGAGCTTTTTGATCAGGCGGCGATCACTTTTTCGCCGCCTCCATCAAATGAGGTGGCGCGCCCGCCTTCAAGAACATATCATGAACATATGAGCGCACTTACCGTCCGCGAAAAGCTAGCGATCCTGTCCGATGCCGCCAAGTACGACGCCTCCTGCGCCTCATCGGGCGCGGCGAAAAAGGATTCCCTGAAATCCGGCGGGATCGGCTCCACCGAAGGCATGGGCATCTGCCATTCCTATGCGCCGGATGGGCGCTGCATTTCACTGCTGAAAATCCTGCTGACCAATTTCTGCATCTACGATTGCAGCTATTGCATCAACCGCTCGTCGTCGAATGTGCGGCGCACCCGTTTCACCGTTGACGAGGTGGTGAAGCTGACCATGGATTTCTACCGGCGCAACTACATCGAGGGCCTTTTCCTGTCCTCAGGCGTCATCCGCTCGCCCGACGAGACGATGGGCGAGATGGTCGAGGTGGCGCGAAGGCTGCGACTGGAAGAGAAGTTCTCCGGCTATATCCATTTGAAGACCATTCCGGAAAGTTCGGCGGAACTGGTCGAGAAAGCAGGCCTCTACGCCGACCGGCTGTCGATCAATGTCGAACTGCCCACCGATGAGGGCGTCAAAAAACTGGCGCCGGAAAAGAAGCCGGAAACGATCCGGCTTTCGATGGCCAGGCTGCGCGAGAAGATGGAGGAAAAGGCCGAGCCGACGCTGAGGACCAAAAAGCGCGAACGCTTCGCGCCGGGTGGGCAGTCGACGCAGATGATCGTCGGCGCCGACAGCACCACCGATGACGGCATCCTTCATACCAGCGCGCGGCTCTATGGCAGTTACCATCTGCGGCGCGTCTATTATTCCGCGTTCAGCCCGATCCCGGATTCGTCGTCGTCCCTGCCCTTGCAGAAACCGCCGCTGATGCGCGAACACCGGCTCTACCAAGCCGACTGGCTGATGCGGTTTTACGGATTTTCGCAGCCGGAGATCCTGGCCGGCAGCAGCGACGGCATGCTCGACCTCGCCATCGATCCGAAACTGGCGTGGGCGCTGCGCAACCGGGGACGGTTCCCCGTGGATATCAACCGCGCTGATCGAGAGGCATTGTTGCGCGTGCCCGGTCTCGGCACCAAGGTGATCGCCAAAATCCTGGAGACCCGACGTCACCGGCGGCTGCGGCTGGAAGATATCGGCCGTCTCTGCCAGTCGATCGCCAAGCTCAGGCCATTCATCGTCGCCGAAGGCTGGTCGCCGGGCGCGCTCACCGACAAAGCCGGTTTGCGCGGCAAGATCGTGCGTTCCTGCGAACAACTGTCCCTGTTTTGACCATGCGACCGGCACAGCTCGATCTTGCCAGATATACGGTTCGGCTCGACGCGGAGACCGACTTTTCCGGCTGGCGCGACGCGGCACGCCGGCTGGCCCTGAATGAAGTCGGGCCCGATGACATCAGCTGGCATGTCGAGCCGGGCTCCAATCAAACCGATTTGCCCGACCTGCCTGCGGGCGTGCAACTGGTGGTGCCGCGCGACTTCGTCGAGCATGCCGAAATCGCCTTCTGCCATTCAGACCCCGGCCGGTTCGCTTTTCTCTACCGGTTGCTCTGGCGGCTGCGCACAGAGCCGAAGCTGCTGGCAATTGCATCGGATCCAGACATCAGGCGTCTCGAAACCATGGAGAAAGCGGTGCGGCGCGACATCCACAAGATGCGCGCCTTCGTACGCTTCCGGAAGATCGGCGACGGTGACGAGGAGCGCTATGTTGCCTGGTTCGAGCCGGATCATTTCATCGTCGAGCGCAACGCGGCTTTCTTCGTCAGGCGCTTCACCGGCATGCGCTGGACCATTTTGACGCCGCATGCCTCTGCCGACTGGGATGGCGACAGGCTGGCGATCGGGCCTGGCGCCGTCAAGGGCGATGCGCCGGCGCAGGACGATACCGAAGCCCTGTGGCGCACCTATTTCGAGAACATCTTCAACCCGGCGCGGCTGAAGGTGAAAGCCATGYAGAAGGAGATGCCTAAGAAATATTGGCGGAACCTTCCCGAGGCCTCGCTCATTCCAGAACTGATCTCGGGAGCGGACAAGGCCGCTAAGGACATGATTGCCAGAATGCCAACGACACCCGCGCCGCACCACGCCAGGCTGCAGGCAAAGCATTGGCCGAAGAATGAGCCGGCTGAGGCCCTGGAAGATCAGGCCGCCAACACCATTTCCGAATTGCGAGAGGCGGCAAAAGGTTGCCGGCGCTGCCCGCTTTGGCGCGACGCCACGCAGACCGTGTTCGGCGAAGGGCCTGACGGCGCCAAGGTGATCTTCGTCGGCGAACAGCCCGGCGACCAGGAGGATCTGGCCGGCAAACCTTTTGTCGGCCCGGCGGGCAAGGTGTTCGATGCGATCCTCGACGACGCGGGGGTTGACCGCCAGAAGGTCTACGTCACCAATGCAGTCAAGCACTTCAAGTTCGAGCCGCGCGGCAAGCGGCGCATCCATTCCAAACCGAATGCCGGCGAGGTTCAGGCCTGCCGCTGGTGGACAGACAAGGAGTTCGAGCTGATCAAGCCGAATCTGGCCGTGGCACTCGGCGCAACGGCGGCCTTGTCGCTGCTTGGCAAGGCGATCCCGGTGACAAAAATGCGCGGCCAGGTGATCGAACGCGAGGACGGCTTGCGTGTCTTCATCACCATCCACCCCTCCTTTATCCTGCGCATCCAAGAGCCCGCGGACAAGGAAGCTGAACGCCAGCGGTTCCTGCAAGACATGAAGCAGGTGAAGCGGCTGATGGCCGCTTGAGGTTACCGGATCAGAATTGCCCGCAGGTCGTTTACATTCGTGCCAGTCGGGCCGGGTACGAATAGATCGCCTATCGCATTGAAGGCCGTCCAGGCATTGTTGCCCGCAAGCATCGCCTTGGCGTCGACGCCGGCCGCGCGCATGCGCGACACGGTCGAACCGTCGGCGAAGGCCCCGGCATTGTTTTCCGAACCGTCGATGCCGTCTGTGTCGGCGGCGAGCGCGTGAATGCCTTGCGCGCCGTTGATGCCGATGGCGAAGGCGAGCAGGAATTCCGAATTGCGGCCGCCCTTGCCTTTTGCGCGCAAGGTCACTGTCGTCTCGCCACCGGACAGGATCAGCACTGGCTTTGCGAATGGCCGGTTGCGCGTCGCCACTTCGCGCGCGATGGCCGCATGGACGCCGCCGACCTCACGCGCCTCGCCTTCGATGGCATCGGAAAGGATGACGGCTTCGATGCCTTGCCGTTTCGCCTCAGTGGCCGCTGCTTCGAGCGAGACGCCGGCCGAGGCAATCAGATGCACCTCGTTGCGTGAAAAGCAGGGATCATTGGGGTTTGGTGCATCGGCGGCAGGCGTGCTGATATGCGCCATCACCGCAGCCGGCAGTTTCATCCCATAGGCTGCAATCGACGCCATCGCGTCTTGACGGCTGCCGGTATCCGGCACGGTCGGACCGGAGGCAACCAGGGCAGGATTGTCGCCGGGAATGTCGGAAACGACCAGGGACACCACCTTGGCCGGCCAGGCGGCGGCAGCCAACCGTCCACCCTTGATGGTGGAAAGATGTTTGCGGATGGTGTTCATCGCTGCGATCGGCGCACCAGACGCGAGGAGCGCCTCATTGACGGCAATCTCGTCGGCCAGCGTCAGGCTGCCGGCGGGCGATGGCAAAAGCGCCGAACCACCGCCGGAAATCAGCGCCACGACTAGATCATCCGCTGTCAGCCCTTGGACCTTGGCGAGCAGGCGTTGCGAGGCTTCCAGGCCCGCGGCGTCCGGCACCGGATGCGCCGCCTCGATGATCTCGATGCGCTCGCATGTCGCGCCATAACCGTAGCGGGTGACGACCAGCCCCTCGATCGGCCCGTCCCAGACCTTCTCGAAGGCCGCTGCCATCTGCGCGGAGCCTTTTCCCGCGCCAATGACGATGGTGCGGCCCTTGGGCCTCGCCGGCAAATGATCCCGGATGGTTCGCTCCGGATCGGCGGCGGCGACGGCGGCGTTGAAGATGGAGGTGAGGAACGTCTTGGGGTCGCTCATTGTTCTTCCGGGGGCAGTGCCAGACCGCGCTTGTCGATGCCCAAATGATCGCAAAGTGCCTCGACGACGACGCCGTGATCCTGGCGCTCCGGCAGGCCGGAAACGGCGATCACACCGATGACGCCGGCGCCCTTGACCGTGACCGGGAAACCACCTCCGGCCAGCACATAATCAGCAATATCCAGCCCTTCGCCGATCTTGAAGGTGCGATCGGGGCGCTGTTGTTCCAGCACCATGCGGTAGGTGCTTTTCAGGAACCGCTTGACCACATTGATCTTGCGCCGCGCCCAGTCGGGATTGGAGGCGTTCGAACCTGGCATCGCGGCATAGAACAGCGGGCGGTCGAAAGTCCTGATGTCGACGATAACAGGCAGGTTCTCGGCCAAGGCTCGATCACGGATGGCCGAGCCGATCTTGAAGGCCACGGCCTCATCGAAGGCGGGAAAGACAAGAACGTCTTCCTGTCTCGTGATCAGAGCGATGTCTTCGGCAACGGCCATGTCGTTCCCCTGTCAACTTCGCCGCACGCTTTGACCGATGGCTGCCGCCGGGTCAAGCAAGGAAACACATCGGAGGGTGCCTAAATCGCCATGTCGGATTTGGCCGCTCGCCCGGCCACATAGACCTCGCGCACGGCGCGATCGTCGCCCAGCGTCTGCAAGAGAAACAATTCCTGTGCCAGCGTCTCGACCGTTTCCATCCTGAGCCGCATCGCCGATGTAGCCCTGGCATCGAGTACGACGATGTCGGCGTCGCTGCCTTCATCCAGCGAGCCGACCTTTTCCGCCACCGACAGCGCCTCGGCATTGCCGCGCGTCATCTGCCAGAAGGACTGGAAGGGATTGAGCTTCTCGCCATTCAGCGCAATCACCTTGTAGCCTTCGTCCATGGTGCGCAGCATGGAATAGTTGGTGCCGCCGCCGACATCGGTGGCGGCGGCGATCCGGATCGGTTTGTCGCGGCGGCGAAGGCGCTGGTAGCCGAACAGGCCGGAGCCGAGGAACAGGTTCGAGGTCGGACAGAACACCGCCACCGAACCGCTGTCCGACAGCGCATCCGCCTCACGGTCCGACAGATGGATGCAATGGCCGAACAGGCTCTTTGTCCCCAACAGCCCAAAGTGCTCGTAAACGTCGGTGTAGTCGCGCGACCACGGATAGAGTTCCTGGGTGAAGGCGATTTCGGCGTGGTTTTCCGACAGGTGCGTCTGCATGTGCAGGTCGGGGTACTCCCGGCACAGCGCGCCGGCCATCTCCATCTGTTCCGGTGACGAGGTGATGGCGAAGCGCGGTGTGATCGCATAGTGCTGGCGACCCTTGCCGTGCCATTGCGCGATCAGGGCCTTGCTGTCGTCGTAGCCGGATTGCGGCGTGTCGAGCACACCGTCGGGTGCATTGCGGTCCATCATCACCTTGCCGGCGATGTTGAGCATGTTGCGGTCATGCGATTCGGCAAAGAAGGCCTCGGCGGATGCCTTGTGCACCGAGCAGTAGGCGGCCACCGTCGTGGTGCCGTGGCGCACCATCTCGTCGAGGAACAGCCGTGCGACGCGGCGGCCATGCTGCGCATTGGCGAATTTCGTCTCTTCCGGGAAGGTATAGGTGTTCAACCAGTCGAGCAGTTCGGCGCCATAGGAGGCGATGATCTGCATCTGCGGGAAATGCACATGCGCGTCTATGAAGCCCGGCAGCAGCAGATGCGGCCGATGGTCGATCTTTTTCGCTGCGTCGCCTGCCTGTTTCTCGACGTCTGCATAGGCACCGGCGGCGACGATCCGGCCGTCGCGGAYCAGCAGGCCACCATCCTCCTCGTAGCGCCAGGCGGAATGGTCATCGATGGTTTGCGGCCAGCGCACGAAGGACAGCGTGCGGCCGCGCAGAAGTGTCGAGGTCATGCTATTTCCCTGCGCCTTCGAACCAGGCCACCAGCAGCGCCCGTTCCTTGTCGGTAATCTGCGAGACGTTGGCCGGCGGCATGGCGTGGCTGCGGCCGGCCTGCAGATAGATCTCGCGGGCATGGTTGGCGATGTCGGCGTCGGTGTCGAGCATCACCCCCTTTGGCGCGTGGTAGATACCCTCATAGACCGGCTCCGCCGCGTGGCACATCGAGCAGCGGCCAAGCACGGTATCGCGCACGGCCGGGAAATGCGCTGATGCGACATAGATCTGCGCGGCGGCCGATTCTTTCGGCTCGCCGGTCAGCACCTTCGGCGCGGTCGACAGCCAGATGATGATGATGAACAGGACAACGGCTCCCAGCCAGGTCCAGGTCGGGTTACCCTTGCGCGCATGGACGCTGTTGAAATAGTGCCGGATCAGCACGCCGATGATGAACACCAGCGAGGCGATGACCCAGTTGAACTGCGTGCCAAACGCCAGCGGATAGTGGTTCGACAGCATCAGGAACAGCACAGGCAGCGTCAGGTAGTTGTTGTGCAGGGAGCGCTGCTTGGCGATCTTGCCGTATTTCGGATCGGGCTTGCGGCCGGCGATGAGGTCGGCAACAACGATCTTCTGGTTGGGGATGATGACCATGAAGACGTTGGCCGACATGATCGTCGCGGTGATGGCGCCGAGATGCAGGAAGGCGGCACGGCCGGTGAACAGATGGGTGAGGCCCCAGGCGATGAACACCAGCACGCAGTAGAGCACCAGCATCAGGCCGGTGTCGCTTTTTCCCAGCGGCGAACGGCACAGCAGGTCATAGACCACCCAGCCGACGCCGATCGTCGCCAGCGACAGCAAGATGCCGACCGGCACCGACATTGGCAACACATTGGGATCGATCAGGAACAGATCGGCTCCGGCATAATAGACGACGCACAGCATCGCAAAACCGGACAGCCAGGTGGCGTAGGATTCCCATTTGAACCAGGTCAGGTGCTCAGGCATCTCGGCCGGCGCCACCAGATATTTCTGGATGTGGTAAAAGCCGCCGCCATGCACCTGCCATTCCTCGCCGAAGGCGCCGACAGGCATGCCAGGGCGCTGCCGCAGGCCGAGATCGAGCGCCACGAAGTAGAAAGACGAACCGATCCAGGCGATGCCGGTGATGACATGCAGCCAACGCACGGCGAAGCTCAGCCAGTCCCAGAAAATCGCGAAATCCATCATTGAAGTCGTCCCTGCCGATGACGCGACTTTACGGTGTCGCGCGCAAACGGAAAGAGGCGAGGTGCGCGATGACTTTCAAAAAAAAATGGAAAATACTAGGTTGTTGAACGCAGCTGGATGAGAGCCACGAAACCGCATGGCCTATCTCGACAACATCGCCGTCTTCGTTCGCGTCGTCGAGCTCGGCAATTTGTCGGCGGCAGGCCGCGACATGCGCATTTCGCCGGCGGTCGCCTCCAACCGCATCAAGGAGCTGGAGAAGCATCTGGGCGTGCGGCTGTTCAACCGCACCACACGGCAATTGATGCCGACCGAGCATGGCACGGTTTTCTATTCGGGCGCCAAGCAGGTGCTGGAGGCGATCACCGAAGCGGAAGCCGCCGTTTCGGCACTGTCCGGACAACCGCGCGGCACCATCCGCGTGACGGCACCGCTCGGCCTCGGCCGCCGGCTGGTGGCCTCGGGCATCCCCGATTTCCACGACAAATATCCCGACATCGAAGTGCGGCTGAGGCTCTCGGACCACAATGTCGATATCATGAAGGAAGGCATCGACGTCGCCTTCCGGCTCGGCATCATCGAGGATTCCAGCCTCAGGATGCGCGGCATCATGGAATGCGAACGCGTACTGGTGGCAGCGCCGAAGTATCTGGAAGCGCGCGGCGAACCCGTTGAGCCGCAGGAACTGATCGGCAAGAAGCACGACTGCCTGATGCTGCGCTATTCCGGCGCGCGCGAATATGTGTGGACGTTGCAGACCCCCACCGGCCAGCAGAAATTCGAGGTGCACGGGCCCTACGACACCGACGATGGCGACGTGCTGACCGGCTGGGCGCTGTCCGGCCGCGGCATCATCAACAAGCCGCGCTTTGAGGTCGAGCCGTTCATCCGCGACCGGCGGCTGAAGGTGATCCTTAGCAACACGCCGCCGACGCCGGTGCAGTTCGCCGCCGTCTATCCGCACAAGAAGCTGCAGGACCCCAAGGTGCGGCTGCTGCTCGACTTCATGGCCGAGCGCTGCCAACGGCTGATCAAAGATCTTCTCGCTGGCAAGTAAGGGTTGGCTGGCAAGCAAGGCTGGTTCGAAAGTGATGGCTGGCAAGCAAGTGACCGGCAGTTGGCCCAGCGCCGGCGGTTGCCATCGCTGGACGTGACGAACATAGTTCCGATGGTATTTCGCCTTGCAGGGACCATCGATGGACAACGGCGCCACAATGCATCTTGCCGTTTCACCGCTTCCGGGAACCTCCGAGCCATCGCCAGGAGCCGAGCCGGACTTCAGCCTTCTGGCGCGGTTTGTCCAAAGGGCCGAAGTGGCCGGTCTGGACATGGTGATTTTCGCCGATTCCGCGCCGGCTTCCGGCAGCGATGCCGCGACGATGCCCTTCGAAGCGACGACCTTGGTGGCCGCGCTGGCGACGGTAACGATCACGATCGGGCTGGTCGCGGCGGCCTCGACGGTTGCCCACCAGCCCTACAATCTGGCGCGCCGTTTTGCTTCGCTCGACATCATCAGCCATGGCCGCGCTGGCTGGAACGCGACGATGGMGCAGGCCCCGCGTGAGGCAGCCAATTTCAGCCGCCCGGACGGGTTTTCCGCTGACGATTTTCGCCGCCGCAGCGAGGAATATTTCGCCATCGTTCAGGGCTTGTGGCAAGGCTGGGACGAAGACGCGCTCAAGTTCGACAAGAGCGGCGGCCGCTTCCACGATCCCGAAAAGATGCACCTGCTCGACCACAGGGGCGAATTCTTTTCGGTGCGCGGGCCGCTGAACGTCGCGCGCTCGCCACAGGATACGCCGGTGCTGGTGCTGTCCGGCCTGTCAGCGGCAGACATGGACATTGCCGCTCGCACCGCCGATGTCGTCCTGCTGGACAGCGAACCGATCGAGAGCGTGAAAACCCGCCATGACGATCTGAAGCGCCGCGTTGCCGCCTGCGGACGCGACCCGGATGTCGTGAAGGTGCTGATGAATGTCTCGCACGTCATTGATGAAAAGCTTGCCGTCACCGCCGATCGTCTCGACGACATGTTCCGGTCGAAAAGCTGCGATGGGTTCAACATGCAGATGCCGGCGGAGCTTTCGGCACTCGACAATTTTGTCGATATGGTTTTGCCGGCGCTGCGGCGACGCGGCCTGTTTCGAGAAAGCTATCGCGGGACAAATTTGCGGTCGCATCTTGGGATTGCCGGCGGAGGTGATCGATGACCGCCGCTTCCCGCCAGATGAAGCTTGGCGCCTTCCTGTGGGCGACAGGCCATCATATCGCCGCCTGGCGCCATCCCAACGCACATGTGACCGCCGGCATCGACATCGACCATTACATCCAGCTGGCGCGCACAGCGGAGGCGGCGAAGTTCGATATGGTCTTCTGCGAGGATGCCGCCGGCCTGCGCGAAGCCAATGTCGCCATCGCCAGCCAGACCTCGCGCTCGATCGGCTTCGAGCCGATCAGCCTTCTGTCGGCGCTGGCCGTCCAGACCAGCCGCATCGGCCTCGTCTCCACCGCGTCGACAAGCTACAACGAGCCCTACGGCCTGGCGCGGACCTTCCTGTCGCTCGACCATCTGAGCGGCGGTCGGGCCGGCTGGAATCTGGTCACTTCGGCCAGTCCCATCGAGGCCGCCAATTTCGGTTCGACCGGCTTGCGGCCGCATGCCGATCGCTACGAGCGGGCGCGTGAGTTCGCTGATGTGGTCACCGGACTTTGGCGCGGCAATCCAGATGGGGCTCCCGGTCACGATGGCCAGAGCTTTTCGGTGAGGGATCCGCTCGATCTGCCGCGTTCGCCGCAGGGCGCACCGGTGCTAGTTCAGGCCGGCGCCTCGGATGTCGGCCGCGACCTTGCCGCCCGCACCGCCGATGTGGTGTTCACGGCGGCGCAGACCTTCGAGGAAGCGAAGGCCTTCTACGACGATCTCAAGGGGCGCCTGGTGGCCTATGGGCGAGAGCCCGACGACATCAAGATCATGCCCGGCGTCGCACCAGTAGTGGCTGAAACCGCGGCGCAGGCCCAGGAAAAATACGAGGAATTGCAGGAGCTGATCCCCGACGATGTCGGCGTTGCGCTGCTGTCCAGCTACCTCAGCATCGCCGATCTGTGGCGCTATCCGATCGATGGGCCGCTGCCCGAGCTGCCGCCCAGCGAAGGCATGCAGAGCCGGCAAGCGCTGGTCATCGAGCAGTCGCGCCGCGACAACCTCTCCATCCGCCAGCTGGCGCGGCATTTCGCCGGCGCCCGCGGCCACTGGCGCATCGTCGGAACGGCGGCCGAGATCGCCGACGAGCTGCAGGCGCGGTTCGAAGGAGGTGCTGCCGACGGCTTCAACGTCATGCCCTCATATTTCCCCGGCGAACTCGATGCCTTTGCGACACTCGTCGTGCCGGAACTGCAGCGGCGTGGCCTTTTTCGCAAGGATTATGAAGGCCGCACGCTGCGCGACCATCTGGGCTTGAAGCGGCCGATGTAGCTGCGATGTAAGATTATCCGGCTAACACCCTGTCACGCTGGACCTGACGACCGGCGTTTGACGCTGCGCTGTGAATGACCATCGCGGTCATGATTTCTGCGGCCGCGAGTGCGGCGATGACAGGCGGGCGCTTGTCCTTGACGGCATCGCCGCCGATCGGCGAGACGAAGCGGGCAAACTCGGCCTCGCTGCCGTCCGCCGATTTCAGGAACCAGTTCTTGAACGTCGCTTTCTTGGTCTTCGAGCCGATCATGCCGACATAGGCGGTATCGTTGCGCTTCAACGCTTCGGCGACGATCAGGAAATCCAGCGCATGGTCGTGGGTGAGGATGGCGAAAGCGGTGCCGGCCGGCGCATCGCGCACCATCGCTTCGGGCATCGGCGTCAACCGGGTCTCGACGGTTTCCGGCATGCCTTCGAGCGCCTCGGCCCGCGTCTCGATGACGACGGCGTGCACAGGGAGAAGGGCCACCGCGGAGGCCAGCGCCTGGCCGACATGGCCGCCGCCGAAGATATAGACATAGGGCAGGTGTGCCTCTTCTGTCTCAGCCGATGCAACCAGCTCGGCTGCCAGCCCTGCGTCAACGAGCCGGATCAACACTTCGACGCGCCCGCCACAGCATTGGCCGATCTCGGGGCCGAGCGGCACGTCTAAGGTCGCGCAGACCTCGTCAACCTCGATGCGGGCATCCCTTGAGGGGGAGACAAGCATCTGCCGCGCCTTGTCGATCGCCATGTATTCGAGCTGGCCGCCGCCGATCGTGCCAAGAATCGTCGCCTGCGAGACGAGCATCAAGGCGCCCTTCTCGCGTGGCGTCGAGCCCTTGGTGCCCGCCACTTCGACCAGGGCAACCCGGCCGGCGGTACTGAGAAAGGCTTTCAGACTTTGCACTTTCGAGTTCATTTCTCACGTTCCCGAATGGGAAATGTAGGCTTTTTCGGCCTGAATTGCACGTTTTGCCGATTTCAGGCGGTCTTGACCTCGTTCTTCAGCCGCTCGATCGCCATCAGCACCCGTTCCGGCGTCGCCGGCGCATCGAGACGCGGGCAGATCCTGTGGTCGGCGACGCTGGCCACCGCGTCCGACAGCGCGTGCAGCACCGACATGCCGAGGGGGAACGGCGGTTCACCGACTGCCTTGGAGCGGTGGATCGTCGGCTCGCTTGCTTCCGGCCAGTCGGCCAAGGTGACGTTGAAGATCTTCGGCCGGTCCGACGCCAGCGGGATCTTGTAGGTCGAGGGCGCGTGCGTGCGCAGCCGGCCCTTGCCGTCCCACCACAGTTCCTCGGTCGTCAGCCAGCCCATGCCCTGGATGAAGCCGCCCTCGATCTGGCCGATATCGATGGCGCGGTTCAGCGAGCGGCCCGTGTCATGCAATATGTCGGTGCGCTCGACCATGTACTCGCCGGTCAGCGTGTCGACCGAGACTTCCGAGCAGGAGGCGCCATAAGCGAAGTAGTAGAAGGGGCGGCCCTGGCCCTTGTCACGGTTCCAGTGGATCTTTGGCGTTTTGTAAAAGCCCGCCGCCGAAAGCTGGATACGGGCCATATATGCCTGTTTGACGAGGTCGGCGAAGGCGATCTCCTGGTTGCCGATGCGCACCCGGTTGGGCAGGAACAGCACCTGGTCGCGCGGCACCTGATATTTTTCGGCCGCGAAATCGGTCAACCGATCCTTGATCTGGCGAGCGCCATTCTGCGCCGCCATGCCGTTGAGATCGGAACCGGATGACGCTGCGGTGGCCGAGGTGTTCGGCACCTTGCCGGTCGTCGTCGCGGTGATCTTCACCTGATCGAGATCGATCTGGAACTCTTCCGCCACCACTTGCGCCACCTTGACGTAGAGGCCCTGCCCCATCTCCGTGCCGCCGTGGTTCAGATGCACCGAGCCATCGGTGTAGACATGCACCAGCGCGCCGGCCTGGTTGTAGTGCGTGGCCGTGAACGAGATGCCGAACTTGACCGGCGTCAGCGCCAGGCCACGCTTGATGAAACGGCTGTTGGCATTGAAGGCCGATATCTCGCGCCGCCGCCGCGCATAGCTGGCGCTTTGCTCAAGCTCGGCGACGATGCGCTGTATGATGTTGTCCTCGACCGTCTGGTGGTAGGGCGTGATATTGCGGTCGCTTGTGCCGTAAAAATTCTTCTTACGAATTTCGAGCGGATCCTTGCCGACGGCGAAGGCAACCTCGTCGATGACGCGCTCGGCGCCGACCATGCCTTGTGGACCGCCGAAACCACGGAAAGCGGTGTTCGACACGGTGTTGGTGTAGAGCGGCGCTGACTGTGCATGCACCGCCGGCCAGAAATAGGTGTTGTCACAGTGGAACAGCGCGCGATCGGTCACCGGACCCGACAGGTCCGAGGAGAAGCCGCAGCGCGCCGCGAACATGAAATCGACGCCGAGAATGTTGCCCTCGTCATCGAAGCCGACTTCGTAGTCGACGAGGAAGTCATGACGCTTGCCGGTGGCGATCATGTCGTCGTCGCGGTCGGGCCGGATTTTCACGGCGCGATGGTGCTTTTTCGCGGCGATGGCGGCCAATGCCGCAAACTGGTTGCCTTGCGTTTCCTTGCCGCCGAACCCGCCGCCCATGCGGCGGATTTCCACCGTGATGGCGTTGCTCGGCACGCCGAGCGCATGGCTGACCATGTGCTGGACTTCGCTCGGATGCTGGGTCGAGGAATAGATGGTGACGTCCTCGTCCTCGCCGGGCACGGCCATGGCGATATGGCCCTCGAGATAGAAGTGCTCCTGACCGCCGACGCGCATCTGGCCTTTGAGCCGGCGGGGCGCGGCCTTGATCGCTGCCGCGGCGTCGCCGCGCTTCAGGGTCAGTGGCGGCGTGACTAGCTTGTCCTTACGGGGATCAAGTTCGCCGATGTCGGTGACGAAAGGCAATTCCTTATATTCGACCTTGGCCAGCCTGGTGGCGCGGCGTGCCTGCTCGCGCGTCTCGGCAATGACGCAGAAGATCGGCTGGCCGTAGAACTGCACCTTGCCGTCAGCCAGCACCGGCTCATCATGGCGCCCCGTCGGCGAAATGTCGTTTTCGCCAGGCACATCTTTGGCCGTCAGCACGTCGACGACCCCGGGGGCGGTGCGCACAGCCGACAGGTCCATGCTGGTGATGGTGGCATGGGTGGCAGCCGAAAGCCCAAGGCAGCCATGCAGCGTGCCGGCCGGTTCCGGCATGTCGTCGATGTAGACGGCGGTGCCGCTGACATGCTTGTGGCCCGAATCATGCCGCTGGTCGGTGGCGACGCCGCCGGTGATCTTTTCGGCCTTGGGATTGGGGGTGGCGTGCTTGTTCATCATGCCGCCTCGTGCCTTGAAACCTGGATCGGCTCCCTGGTGCCGCTGGTCTCGGCGAAGAAGCGCAGCAAAAGGTTGCGCGCCGCCAGGGCGCGATATTCGGCCGAGGCCCGCATGTCTGTCAGCGGGGTGAAATCATCAGCATACTTTGCCATCGCAGTCACAACCGTCTGTTCGGTCCACGGCTTGCCGACCAGCGCTTTTTCGACAGCCGACGCCCGCTTCGGTATCGCCGCCATGCCGCCATAGGCGATGCGCACATCGGCGACCGTGCCATCCTTGGCCAGGTTCAGGAAGAAGGCGCCAAGGGCAGCCGTGATGTCCTCATCGCGGCGCTTGGTGATCTTGTGGACAGCGAATTTCGTGCCTTTGGCGGGGATGGGAACGTGCACCGCCTCGACGAACTCGCCAGGCTGTCGGTCCTGCTTGCCATAGGCGACAAAGAAGGTTTCCAGTGGGATCGTCCGCCGCTTCTTGCCCTTGCGCAGCGTCAGGCGCGCGCCGAGCGCGATCAGGGGCGGTGGCGTATCGCCGATCGGCGAACCGTTGGCGATGTTGCCGCCGATGGTGCCCATGTTGCGCACCTGATCGCCACCGATGCGATCGAACAGCGGCCCCATCGCCGGGATGCGCTTGGCGAGCGTCGAGAACGCGTCGGTGTAGGTGACGCCGGCGCCGATGGTGATGACGCCGTTGGCTTCGGCGATGGTGCAAAGCCCGTCGAGATCACCGATGAAGACCGCCGGCGAAATATCGCGCATGTGCTTGGTCACCCACAGGCCGACATCGGTCGAGCCGGCAACGATGGTGGCGCCGGGTTCCTTGTCAAGCACGGCGGCGAAATCGTCGACGTTGGCCGGCACGACGAGCCGCTCCTTGCCGACGCCGATCTCGATCCGCGCGCCGTCATGCATGGCCTGGAGCCTTGCCGTGATTGTCTTGCGCTCGACCGCCAGCGGGTCCTTCGCCGCCTTGCCGTAGCTGGAGATGGCGCGGGCCGCGCGCATGATCGCCTCGTAGCCTGTGCAGCGGCAGAGATTGCCTTGCAGCGCCTTTTCGATGGCTTCATTCGACGGGTCGGGCGACCTCATCCACAGGCCATAGAGCGACATGACGAAGCCCGGCGTGCAGAAGCCGCACTGCGAGCCATGGAAATCGACCATCGCCTGCTGCACCGGGTGCAACTGGCCGGGAAGACCGCGCAAATGCTCGACAGTCACGACATGGGTGCCGTCCAGCGAGCCGAGGAAGCGGATGCAGGCGTTGACGCTTTCATAGACGAGACCGCCTGCCGAGAGCTTTCCGACCAGCACGGTGCAGGCGCCGCAATCGCCCTCGGCGCAGCCTTCCTTGGTGCCGCGCAGCGAACGGTCGAGCCGCAGCCAGTCGAGCAAGGTCGCGTCTGGCGCCACCGACGAAAGCGCGACGCCCCTGCCATTGAGAATGAAGCGTATCTCGTTGCGGATACGGACCTTGGCCATGCGTCAGCTCCCCCTGTAGGTCGAATAGCCGTAGGGCGAGACGAGCAGCGGCACATGATAGTGCACGGGTTCGGCCATGCCGAAGCGGATCGGTATCACGTCGAGAAAGGCCGGCTTGGGCAATTTCGTCCCCTGCTGGCGCAAATAGTCGCCCGCGGCAAAGATCAGTTCATATTCGCCGGCGCGGAACTCGGCGCCGGCAAGCAGCGGTGCGTCGCAACGGCCATCATCATTGGTGACGACGGTCTTCAGATGTGTGCGCGTATCGCCCTCGAGGTGATAGAGCGCGATCGACAATCCCGCCGCCGGCCTGCCGGTCGCGGTGTCGAGGACATGGGTCGTCAGACGCCCGCCATCGGCTTTCGACGTTTCTGCCACTGGCCGCCTCCCATTTCCTGTACGAGCGAACTGGCCCGGTACAGTCGAACATTGCTGATGAATTGTGCGCCAATTAAAGGCGATGCATAAGTCCCGGTCGAGCGGAGTGCGACAAAAACACTTTCAAAAATTTTCGGGGGAATGCGCGAGCAGCCCTTTCGATATCCTGATCATACATCGGGCAATGCCCGGCGGGAGGGACGATGCGTTACATCAGAGACATGTGCGGCTATGGAGCCAATCCGCCGGATCCGAAATGGCCTGGTGGTGCGCATGTCGCCGTGCAGTTCGTCGTCAACTACGAAGAGGGCGGCGAGAACTGCGTGCTCCACGGCGACAAGGCTTCGGAAGCCTTCCTGTCGGAGATCGTCGGCGCCGCACCCTGGGTGGGCCAGCGCCACTGGAACATGGAATCAATCTACGAATACGGCGCCCGCGCCGGTTTCTGGCGGCTGCTCAGGCTGTTCACCGAGGCCGAGGTGCCGGTGACCTGCTACGGCGTCGCCACCGCGCTCGCCCGCTCGCCCGACCAGGTCACGGCGATGCAGGAAGCCGGCTGGGAGATCGCGTCGCACGGGCTGAGATGGATCGACTATCGCGACCACAGCGCCGAGGACGAGCGCCGCGACCTCGAAGCGGCGATCAGCCTGCACTACGAGGTGACAGGCCAGCGCCCGACCGGCTGGTACACGGGGCGCACATCGGTCAACACGGTGCTGCTTGTGGCTGAGGAAGGCGGCTTCGCCTATGTGTCGGACACCTATGACGACGAGCTGCCCTATTGGTTCGAGCACGAAGGAGGCGCCCAGCTCATCATCCCCTACACGCTCGACGCCAACGACATGCGCTTCGCGACGCCACAAGGCTTCAATTCAGGCGACCAGTTCTTTGCCTATCTGAAGGACAGTTTCGACACGCTCTATGCCGAGGGCAAGGCCGGCCGGCCGCGCATGATGAACATCGGCCTGCATTGCCGCCTCGTCGGGCGGCCGGGCCGGGTGGCGGCGCTGAAGCGCTTCGTCGACTACGTGAAGTCGCACGACAAGGTCTGGCTGGCACGGCGCATCGATATCGCCCGCCACTGGCAAGAAAACCACCCCTATCGACCCGCAGCACTCAGACCGTCCAAGATGGAATTCGAGACGTTCGTCCACACTTTCGGCGGTGTCTTCGAGCATTCGCCCTGGATCGCCGAACGCGCCTTCGAGTTGGAGCTGGGCCCGGCGCATGACTCATCCGGCGGCCTGCACAACGCGCTTTGCCGCGTCTTCCGTTCCGCAAGCGAGGCCGAGCGGCTTTCAGTGCTCAACGCCCATCCCGACCTTGCCGGCAAACTGGCCAAGGCCAAACGGCTGACGGCGGAATCGACCAAGGAACAGGCCTCAGCCGGACTCGACGCGCTGACCGACAAGGAGCGCGAACTGTTTTCCAAGCTCAATGCCGCATACGTCACCACCTTCGGCTTCCCGTTCATCATCGCGGTGAAAGGCAAGACCAAGGAGGAGATCCTGGCGGAATTCGAGGCACGCATCGGCAACAGCCGCGGCGTTGAATTCGAGACCGCCTGCAAACAGGTCGAGCGCATCGCGCTGCTCCGCCTCAAGGACATGCTTCCGCAATAGGTTTAACCCATGGATACGATCAGGATGCCCGACCGAACCTATTACGCGCCGCATGGCGGCCACCCTGGCCAGAGTGAGCTGCTGACCGGCCGCGCCGTCTTCACCGAGGCCTATGCCGTCATCCCCAAGGGGGTGATGCAGGACATCGTCACCAGCGCCTTGCCGTTCTGGGACAAGACCCGCGTCTGGATATTGTCGCGGCCGCTGTCCGGCTTTGCCGAGACGTTTTCGCAATACATTGTCGAGGTCGCGCCCGGTGGCGGCAGCGAGAGGCCGGAGCCCGATGCAGGCGCCGAAGGGGCCTTGTTCGTGGTCGAAGGCGAGTTGACCGTTCTGCTTGCCGGCAAGAAGCATGTGCTCAGACCGGGCGGCTTCGCCTTCCTACCGCCGGCCAGCGCCTGGACGGTTCGCAACGAGAGCAAGACCGAGGTCCGCTTCCATTGGATCCGCAAGGCTTACGAGGCGGTCGACGGTCTAGAGGCGCCGGAAGCCTTCTTCACCAACGAACAGGACATCGCGCCAACGCCGATGCCCGGCACCGAAGGCCGCTGGGCGACGACCCGTTTCGTCGATCCTGCCGATTTGCGCCACGACATGCACATGACCATCGTGACGCTCGAGCCCGGCGCGGTCATTCCCTTCGCCGAGACGCATGTCATGGAGCACGGGCTTTATGTGCTGGAAGGCAAGGCGGTCTACCGCCTCAACCAGGACTGGGTCGAGGTCGAGGCCGGCGACTTCATGTGGCTGCGCGCCTTCTGCCCCCAGGCCTGCTATGCCGGCGGCCCGGGCAAATTCCGCTATCTGCTCTACAAGGACGTCAACCGCCACGCCAAGCTCGGCGGTGCCGGCATTGCTAGGCGGGCGCCGTGACCCGCATCGTCGCGCGGCCGCTGACCCGCGAGAGCTTTGCCGCCTTCGGCGACGTCATCGACATGGGCGGCGACAATCACTACCCGATCAATGGCGGCAAGGCCGAGCGCTACCACGATCTTGCCACGGCGCAAGCGACAGGGCCGAACGCCCGCGTGCTGATCTCGATGGTGCGCGGCACGCCTTACGAATTGCCGCTAAAGCTGACCATGGTCGAGCGCCATCCATTCGGCAGCCAGGCTTTCATTCCGCTGTCGCCCCGGCCGTTCCTTGTCGTCGTCTGCCACGACGGCGATGGGGGACCGGGTGAACCGCAGGCCTTCATCACCGCGCCCGGACAAGGCATCAACTATTCCCGCAACCTCTGGCACGGCGTGCTGACGCCGCTCGGCGAGGCGCAGGATTTCCTGATCGTCGACCGCGGCGGCGACGGTTCCAACCTGGAAGAATTCCATTTCTCGCACGCCTACGAGATCCATCTCCCCGACGAGAGCTTGTAATGACCGACATTTCCCTGATCGACCGCCTGCTCGACGTGATCGAGCACGACATCGTGCCGAAGACGGCCGACGGTGTTGCCCATGGCAACAAGCTGTTCGGCGCGGCGATCCTGCGCAAGGACGACCGTTCGCTGGTACTGGCCGAAACCAACAACGAGATCGAAAACCCGCTCTGGCATGGCGAGGTGCATTGCCTGAAGCGCTTCTATGAAATGCCAAAGGCCGAGCGCGTCGATACGAAAGACGCCATCTTCATCGCCACGCATGAACCCTGCTCGCTCTGCCTATCGGCGATCACCTGGACCGGCTTCGACAATTTCTACTATCTGTTCAGCCATGAGGATTCGCGCGACAGCTTCGCCATCCCGCATGATCTGAAGATTCTCAAGGAAGTCTTCACCCTCGATCCCGGCGGCTACAATGCCGAGAATGCCTACTGGAAGAGCTTTTCGATCCGCAGATTGGTACGGTCACTCCCCGAGGCCGAGCGCCAGCGGCTGGAAACGCGCATCGGCGAGATCTCGGCACGCTATGACGACCTGTCCGGCGCCTACCAAGCGAGCAAGGGCGACAACGACATTCCGCTGAATTGACGCGGACTGACCAGCCGAATTCGTTGGCTGGCCCACGACGCGATGCCACGGGCTCCATCATCTGGCGATCCTGGAGTCCCGCATGAAAATTGTCACCGAGTTCCCCCGCAAAGTCGTCGAATTTCCAGTAATGGGGATTGTCATGCCGGACGGCTGCCGGCTGTCGGCGAGGGTGTGGATGCCGGAAGACGCCGGCGACGATCCGGTGCCGGCGATCCTCGAGCACCTGCCCTACCGCAAGCGGGACGGCACCATTCTCCGCGATCAGCTGACGCATCCCTATTTCGCCGGCCACGGCTACGCCTCGATCCGCGTCGACATGCGCGGCAATGGCGATTCCGAAGGGCTGATGGACGACGAATATTCCGAACAGGAATTGCAGGACGCCTGCGACGTCATCGCCTGGGCGGCTTCGCAGCCCTGGTGCAACGGCAATGTCGGCATGATGGGCATTTCCTGGGGCGGCTTCAACTGCCTGCAGGTGGCGGCCAAGCAGCCCCCGGCGCTGAAGGCGGTTATCAGCCTGTGCTCGACCTCCGACCGCTATGCCGACGATATCCACTACAAGGGCGGTTGCCTGCTGATCGAGAATTTCGGCTGGGCGTCGACCATGCTGTCCTATTCGTCGCGGCCGCCGGACCCGCTCTTCACCGGCGACAAAAGGTGGCGCGACCTTTGGCTGACCCGGCTGGAGAACCAGCCTTTTCTCGCGCCGCTGTGGCTGAAGCACCAGCACCGCGACGCCTATTGGAAGCGCGGCTCAATCTGCGAGGATTATTCCGCCATCCAGGCCGCCGTGCTGTCGATCGGCGGCTGGCACGACGGCTACCGCAACACCGTCTCGCATCTGGCCACCAACATCGAAGCGCCGGTGAAGGGCATCATCGGACCGTGGATCCACAAATACCCGCATTACGCGGCACCCACACCGCGCATCGGTTTCCTGCAGGAGGCCCTGCGCTGGTGGGACCGCTGGCTGAAGGATATCGACACTGGTGTCGAGGTCGATCCAGCCTATCGTGCCTATGTCATGGACAGTGTCCGCCCCGCGCGCTGGCATCCCAAGCGGCCCGGTCGCTGGGTGGCTGAGCAGGAATGGCCGTCGCCTGCCATCAAGACGCAATCGATCGAGCTTGTCTCCGACGGTAGCAAGCCCGCCATCGTTGCTTCGCCGCAGAGTTGCGGCCTTGCCGGCGGCGAGTATTTTCCGTTCACCTTCGGCCCCGAACTGCCCGGCGACCAGCGCCCCGATGACGCTTTGTCGRTGTGTTTCGACCAGCCGGAACTCACTGAGGCGATCGACATCGTCGGCGCGCCCGAAGTCGAGGTGCGGCTGTCCTCCGACCGACCGCAGGCCAACATCGCGATCCGGCTGTGCGACGTGCACCCTGACGGTGCCTCGGAACTGATTTCCTACGGCGTGCTCAATCTGACACATCGCAATTCGCACGAATTCCCCGAGGCGCTGGTACCGGGCGAAACCGTGTCGGCGCGCGTGGTGCTCGATCAATGCGCCTATCGCGTGCCGGCAGGCCACCATCTGCGCATTGCCGTGTCGAATACCTATTGGCCGATGATCTGGCCGTCGCCGGAGCCGGTTCGGCTCGCCTTGTCGGCCGCCGTGCTGGCCCTGCCGCTGCGGCCGCTGGCGACAGGCAACGAAGTGACGTTTGCCGAGCCGGAAAGCGCCACTCCCTGGGCGACCGAGACGATCCGCGCCGCCAATTCCGAGCGTCATGTCGATCGCGACGAGAAGACCGGAATTGTGACGCTTTCCATAACGGATGATTTTGGCAAGGTGCGCGATCTTGCCCATGGCCTGGCCAATGGCAGCATCGCCCGCGAGATCTGGACGATCCATCCGGACGATCCCCTGGCGGCCTCTGGAAAAACGCACTGGACGCAGACCCTGTCGCGAAATGGATGGTCGGTGCGCACCGAGACATTCGCGGAAATGCGATCGGACGCGCAAAACTTCATCCTCAGCGCCAGAATCGAGGCCTATGAGGGCGAAACTCTCGTTTTCGAGCGTAACTTCGAGGAAAGGGTGCCGCGCGTCCTCCTGTGACCACGGATTTGGTTGGTCCAAATGCGACGTACGATTTACGCCACGGCATGTCGCATTCGGTCTTGCTTACCGCTTTCCCTTGCGGTCATTATTCTCCTCACAAGAAACAAGAAAAACGACCGCAGAGTCGAACCAACAGAGTGAGGAACTCAACATGTCAAACGAACTGGAATTCCTTAGCCGGCGAGTCGCTTCCGGCAAGTTGAGCCGTCGCGATTTTCTCGGTCGGGCGGCAGCACTCGGCGTCACCGCGACCTTCGCCAACTCGCTGCTTTCAGGTGCGGCGCGCGCTGCCGGCCCAATCAAGGGCGGCACGCTGAAGGCCGGCCTCGTCGGCGGCGAATCCACCAACAGCCTCGATCCGGCGCTGATGATGACGCAGGTGCCGTTCGCCTTCGGCAAGTGCTGGGGCGAAATGATCGTCGAGCTGTCGCCGGAAGGCAAGCTTGAGAACCGCATCGCCGAGGAGATCGGCTCCTCGGACGACGCCAAGGTGTGGACGTTGAAGATCCGCGACGGCGTCGAATTCCACAATGGCAAGACGGTGACCGCGGCAGACGTCGCCGCGACCCTCGAGCGCCATTCGGACGAAAAGTCGAAATCCGGCGCGCTCGGCTACATGAAGGGCATCGAGACCATCAAGGCAAACGGCAAGGAAGTGGTGCTGACGCTGAAGGAGGCCAACGCCGACCTGCCCTATCTGCTCAGCGACTATCACCTGATCGTGCAGCCGAACGGCGGCAAGGACAAGCCGGATGCCGGCATCTCGGCCGGCCCGTACGTGGTCAAGACCAACGAGCCCGGCGTACGCCATGGCGGCGAGCGCTTCGCCAATTACTGGCAGGGCGACAAGATGGGCCATGCCGACCAGATCGAAGTCATCGTCATCAACGATGCGACCGCCCGCACGGCGGCCCTGCAGGGCGGCCAGGTCAACATGATCAACCGCGTCGAGCCGAAGATCGTCGACCTGATCAAGCGCCTGCCGGGCGTCACCATCCGCAACCACGCGGGTCCTGGCCACTACGTGTTCATCATGCACTGCAACACGGCACCATTCGACAACAACGATCTGCGCATGGCACTCAAGCTGGCCATCGACCGCGAGGAAATGCTGGACAAGATCCTGCG
>NZ_JBFULQ010000015.1:0-27051 GCF_054049815.1 Mesorhizobium sp. P5_C1
GGGCTGAAGTTGACGCTTTTGTCCTTGGGCGCCAGATCAGGCACGTCGCGGTTCACGGCGTCGATAAGGAAATCGACATGATCGCGGCCGGAAGCGAGCGACAGTTCGTGCATGAAGCTCTGGGCAGCGAAGACCTGGGCATTGTCGCCCGGCGCGCGCCACGCTCCGGTGGGAATCTTCAAGGGGAACATTGTCTTGGCGCGGCGCAGATTGGGCGCCTTGATCGAATATCTCAGATTGTCGGTGAGGTTGGCGCCCGTGGCTTCCTTCTTGCCGTCGGCGGTGAAGGTGATGAAATGTTCCTGCCAGGCGTCGAGCCTGCCGCCTCTGTCGATCGCGCCCTTGAACTGATGGTAGCCGGCGGGCCGGTAGAAATCGTGGGCGAAATCGTCTTCGCGGGTCCATTGCAGCTTGACCGGGGCACTGACCTTCTTGGCGATAGCCGCCGCCTCGCAGGCATAGTCATTGACCAGCCGCCGTCCGAAGCCGCCGCCGACGCGGGTCTGGTGCATCACGACTTTCTCCGGCGGAATGTCTGCAGCCTTTGCAATCAGCGGCAAGCCACGATCGGGCTGTTGGGTAGGCACCCACATCTCCATCACCCCGTCATGGTAGTGCGCCGTGGTGTTCATCGGTTCAAGCGGYACATGGGCGGCGAAAGGATACTCGTAATAGGCCTCCACGGTCTTGGCGGCATTGCCCAAGGCCCTGTCCACGTCGCCGACATTGTCGTCGGGCTTTTCCGGGAAATTTGTCGCCAGCTTCCTGGCCTGGGCCGAGAATTGCGACGTGGAGTCTTTCGAGGCCATGCTCAGGTCCCAATCCACCTGAAGCTTGTTCTTGGCCTGGAAAGCGCTCCAGGTGTCCCTGGCGACGATAGCCACGCCCGGCATCACTTCGACCGCCATGCCCGTGCCGTCCACGGCGAAGGCGTCGAGCACGCCGCGTTGCGCCTTGATCTCGTCGATGTTGAAGGATTTGACCTTGCCGCCCGCCGCCGGACATTTGGTGTAGGTCGCATAGACCATGCCGGGGAGTTGAACATCGATGCCGAACAGCGGCTGGCCACTGACGACCTTGGGATCGTCAACACCGCGATAGCGCTTGCCTATCAAGCGATACTCGGCGCGAACCTTCAGCGTCAAGCTCTTGGGATCGGGCACTGGCATTTTCGACGCCGCGGCGGCAAGTGACCCATAGGTTGCGGACCGACCGCTGGCGGCATGGGTCAAGATCGAGTCCCTGGCGGTGATCTGCGACGGGTCCACCTTCCATTGCCCGGCCGCTGCGGCGATGAGCATCGCCTTGGCGCCGGCACCGGCCTGACGCAGCTGGTCCCAGGCATGCGGGATGGATGTCGAACCGCCCGCGCCTTGACTGCCATAGACCTTGGGATTGATGTCCGCCTGCTCCATCACGACGTGGTTCCAATCGGCGTCGAGTTCATCGGCAATGATGACGCCGAAGGAGGTCTTGATGCCCTGGCCGATCTCCGGGCATTTGGAATAAATTGTGATCGTGTTGTCCGGGGCGATACGGATGAAAGCGTTCATCGCCTGGTCCTTGGTGCTTGCCGTATCGACGTTCGCACCATCCGCCGCGAACGCTGCGTCTCCAAGGTGAAAGCCCAGCACCAGCCCCGCTACGCCCGCGCCGGCCAACTTGAAGAAGGTGCGTCGTCCCACTGTCACCGACGCACTGGTCGGCGGGACCGAACGGACCTCGCGTATCAGCGCCGAGAGATAGGCATCGGACTGGGCAAAGTTGGACTGAATGTCAGCCATTGGGTGCTTCCTTAAATTGCTGGGCCGCCTGCTTTCGCAGACCGGCCACATCCTTGCCTGCCAAGTGCGAGCCTTCGGCACCAAACCGGGCGGTGACATAGTTGGCCACGGCCGCGATGTCGTCGTCCGAATAGCCTTCACCAAAGGCTGGCATGAAGATCGTGCCTTCGCCGGTCTGGCGGTTGACGCCATTGATGATCGTCTGCGCCACATTGGTGGCACTAGGGTCGTTTACCGCGCGCACGCCGGTCAGAGTGGCATAGCCGGTGACCGGGCTCACGCCGGTCCAGTCGTGGCAGCTGGCGCAGGCGCCGGCGAAGATCTTTTCACCACGCGAATTGACATCCGCCGCCACACCCTCCTTGTACGACGCCGGCGCCGCGGTCGTGACAGTGCGGGGCAGATCACTCGCATGGGCGGGTATGCTGCGCAGGTACGCCATCAAGGCATGGGTGTCGTCGGGCAACAGATAGCTCAGGCTGTCATCGGTGGCCTCACCCATCGGCCCAGCAGCGCCGCCATGACCGTTGGCATGACCGGTGGAAAGATAGGAATAGAGATCCTGGTCGCTCCAGTCGCCGATGCCTGAAGCCTTGTCGTCGGTGATGTTGTAGGCGCGCCAGCCCGCGGTGAGCGCGCCGGCGAATTTGCCGTGATTGTCCAGCCCATAGGCCAGGTTGCGCGGTGTATGGCATTCRCCGCAATGGCCCAATGCCTCGGCAAGATAGGCGCCTCTGTTCCATTGCGGGCTCTGGCCGGCGTTGGGGCGGAAACGATTGTCGGGATTGAACATGACATCCCAGAGCACCAGCAGGCTGCGCTGGCTGAAGGGCCAGGAAAGCTGGTCTTGCCTTGTTGGGGCCTGTACCGGCGCCAGCGAGAAGAGGTACGCCTTGATGGCCAGCGCGTCGGCGTCGGTCATGTAGGTGTAGGAGCTGTAGGGCATGGCGGGATAGAGCTTTTCGCCATCGGCGCGAATGCCCTTGTGCACAGCGGCCAGGAACTGCGCGTCAGTGTAGTTGCCAATGCCGGTTTGCTTGTCCGGTGTGATGTTGGTGGAATAGATCGTGCCGAACGGCATGTTGAAGGCGAAACCGCCCGAGAAAGGCGCGCCGCCCGGCGCGGTATGGCAGGCCTGGCAGTCCGCGGCATGCGTAAGGTATTCGCCGCGCTTGATCATATCGGCACCGGCGAGCTGGGCCGGTACACCGGTGATATCGGCGCCATGGTAATCCGCCAGCGCCACGGTCGAGCCGCCGGCAAAGGACATCGGATCGCGGCCGAGAAACAGCCAGCCGGTGAAACCAAGCGCTGCGATGACAATGACAGCAAAGACAATGCCGATGATTTTCTGCATGGTCAGGCTGGTTTGGCGGCGGCGTTCTTGATTGCTCGGCGGATGCGGATATAGGTCCCGCAGCGGCAGAGATTGCCCGCCATGGCCGCGTCAATGTCGGAATCGTCGGGTTGCGGGTTGCTGTCCAGCAGCGCCGTGGCCGACATGATCTGGCCGGCCTGGCAATAGCCGCATTGCGGCACTTCGGCTTCCATCCAGGCCTGCTGGACCTTGGCGCCATTGGGCGTGTTGCCGATCCCTTCAATGGTGACGACGGCGCGGGTGCCGACATCGCCAATGGTCAGTTGGCAGGAACGCACAGGCTTGCCGGCCACATGCACCGTGCAAACGCCGCATTGGGCGATGCCGCAACCATATTTGGTGCCGACCAGATTGAGATGGTCGCGCAGCACCCACAGAAGCGGCATGTCCTCCGGTACATCGACCGTGCGCAATTGTCCGTTGACCGTAAGGGTAACCATATGTCCGTACCTGCCTGACCATGAAGCCGTCGCATAAGCGCCTCTTCAAATTGTAGGGGGCCGGAGCTCCGCAGGTAGGATCGGTTGGATCACATTTAAGGGATCGCCGCTGGGTGGCCTGCGCAATCGGCAAACCGAGCGGTTGTTTGCAAAGTTGAAAGCAGTGGCGAGGGTGCCACCTCCTTGTGCGTCGCGGGTCCCCATTGTCTGGAGCCGGTGGCGACGGATTTCGCAATCCGATCGCGCCGACGTCCTGGCTGGCCAGCGTCAGTTGTTACGGGTCGCCACGAATGTCGCCGCTTCTTTCAGCAGCGCCGCCTGCTCCCCGTAAGGCGCGAGCAATTCATGCGCCTGGTCGACGAGGCCGTGAAGCTGGCTGCGCGCCCAGTTCGCGCCGTGCAGCGCCACCAGCGTCGCCTTTCCGGCGGCTGCATCCTTGCCGGTTGCCTTGCCCATCTGGCTGGCATCGGCGGTCAGGTCGAGCAGGTCGTCGGCAAGCTGGAAGGCAAGGCCGATCGCCGAGCCGAATTCGGCCAGCCGCTCGCGGTCCTCGGCCGGGGCGCCGGCGACCAGCGCCCCCGCTTCGCAGGCGAAGCGGATCAGCGCGCCGGTCTTCATAGCCTGCAGCCGGATGATGCCGGCCTCGTCCGGCGGCGCCTGTTCGGCCTCGAGGTCGAGCTTCTGGCCGCCGACCATGCCGCCGGCCCCGGCCGCGCGGGCCAGCGCCAGCACCAGGGCTGCGCGCCGCTCCGCTGGCAGCATGGTCGCCTCGTCGGCGATGATGTCGAAGGCCAACGTCAGCAAGGCATCGCCGGCCAGGATGGCGGTTGCCTCGTCGAACGCCTTGTGCACCGTCGGCAGGCCGCGCCGCAGGTCATCGTCGTCCATGGCGGGCAGATCATCGTGGATCAGCGAATAGCAATGCACGCATTCAAGGGCGGCCGCGACGCGCAGTGCCGCCTCGCCATCGGAGGAAAAAAGGGCGGCACCTTCCATGACCAGGAAAGGGCGCAGGCGCTTGCCGCCGTTGAGCACGCCGTGGCGCATCGCCGCCATCAGGCGGTCGGGCCGCGTGATCTCGCCCGAAAGCGCGCGGTCGTCGAGCAACCGCCGCAGCAGCACCTCGACGGCGGCTGCCCGTCTGATGAGCGCCATTTCGAACGCCATTTCGTCCTCATTCGTCATGGTCGGGACCGGTAGCCGACACTCAGACGTTGCGCAAGAAGCCAAGCGCCATTATGCCGGAGCAGGGAGAAGTACGGGTTGGGCGGCTTGGCGGAACCGATCGTCGATCATGAAACCGAAAAGCTGGACATGGCGACCAGATCGCGGAGCGTGAACCGCCGCGGTCTCAAGCGCTCGGTCCGGCGCGGCATCGTCGTGGCCGCGGTGCTGGCGCTCATACCAACGGTGCTGACGTTCCTCTATCTGCCGTCCTTCGTGCATCCGGTCTCGACGCTGATGCTGAAGGACCTGGCGACATTCTCGGGTTATGACCGCCGCTGGGTGTCGATCGACGACGTCGCACCTGTGCTGGCCAATTCGGTCATCATGTCGGAGGACGGGCAGTTCTGCTTTCATCGCGGCGTCGATCTCGGCGAACTGAGGGGCGTCGTCGACGATGCGCTGGCCGGCGAAGCAACGCGCGGCGCCTCGACCATCACCATGCAGACGGTCAAGAACCTCTTTCTCTGGTCACGACCGCTGGGCTCGGTGCGCAAGGTGGTCGAATTGCCGCTGGCCGTCTATTTCGACGCCGTGATGTCGAAACGGCGCATCATGGAGATCTATCTCAACATCGCCGAGTGGGGGCCGGGCATCTATGGCATCGAAGCCGCCGCACAGCACCATTTCGGCGTTTCGGCAAAACAATTGTCGCGACGGCAGGCCGCCCTGCTCGCCGTCTCCCTGCCAAATCCGATCGCCCGCAATCCGGCAAAGCCCGGGCCGGGCCTGAGACGGCTTGCGAACCTGATCGAGCGGCGGGCCGGCCGCTCCGGTGCGTATGTCGGGTGTCTGCAGTAGCCAGCTCAAAAAAATTCGCGGCAGTGCTGGCCAAAACGGCGTAGGGCGTGTATAGGCACCCGACTTTCTCAGATTCCGGCCCCGACACGGCCCTTTCACGAGGGCGGGCGGGGCTTTTTGACCATGTAATGGAGCATATCCATGGCCGTTCCGAAACGAAAAACCTCTCCGTCCAAGCGCGGCATGCGCCGCTCGGCCGACGCCCTCAAGGCCCCGACCTATGTTGAGGACAAGAATTCCGGCGAAATGCGCCGTCCGCACCACATCGACCTGAAGACCGGCATGTATCGCGGCCGCCAGGTGTTGACGCCCARGGAAAGCTGAGACCAGCTTTTCGACGTATTGAGCATTCGAAAGACCGGCCGGTGGCCGGTCTTTTGCGTTGGGTGGGCCGATAATCGGGCGGCCTGCGTTGGCGCTTGGCCGCTTACCCTATGCCAAACGCGAAATGCCTGGCGTGGGCGATATTCATCAGGATCGTTGCGCCGGGGGCTGACATGGTTGTTGCATCCGGTCTTCGACCGTGTTCGTGGCATTTTACGAAAATTCTTGACGGCGTGCCTGTGGCGCATTCTACAGAGATTGCCCCCATATGGAGACGCCAGATGTTCGGTGCCGTCCCGCTTTTGATCGTGCCATTCGTGCTCTACAATCTCGGCCTGCTCGGAATATTCGGCGGCGGCGACGATCCGTGGGCGAGCGAAATCTTCTCCTTCCGCATGATGTCGGGCGGGGTGTTCTCGATGACTCTCGGCGACCTGATAGTGCTGATCGGGCTGATTTCCCTTTTCGCCGAAATGGTGAAGTCGGCGCGCACGACCGGCGCCTCGATCATGGATCATCTGTTGTCGACGCTGGTCTTCGTCGCGTTCCTGGTCGAGTTCCTGCTGGTGAAGGGCGCGGCACATTCCATCTTCTTCACGCTGATGGTCATCGCGCTGTTCGACGTGCTGGCGGGGTTTGCGGTGTCGATGCGGTCGGCGAGCAGAGACATCAATCTGAACTAAGGCTGCATTGATCTTCAGGTGATGCCGGCCTGCAAACGGCGGCCTCCTGCGCTTCCGGTGCTCACGTACCCAAAAGTACGCTCCGCTCCGGTTCTCGGAACCCACCATTTTCGACTCGGCCTGTCCTGAATATCAACGCAGCCTTGGCCGTGATATTAAAGCTCAGCCCGGGTCGGCAGTGAAGCCGGCCGCTTCGATGCCGGCGATGGCCGCCGCTTCGTCATTGTCCGACGTATCGCCGGAAATGCCGACGGCGCCGATGATGGCGCCGGCCTTGTCGCGGATCAGCACACCGCCGACGACCGGCAGCACGCGGCCGCCGGACACGTCCGAGATGCCGGCGACGAGATGCGGGCGTTCCTTGGCGAAGGCCTCGACGCGACGCGAGCCCATGCCGATGGCGAGCGCGCCATAGGCCTTGCCGGCCGACATTTGCGGGCGCAGGAACGAGGCGCCGTCCTGGCGTTGGAAGGCGACCAGATGTCCGCCGGCATCAAGCACCGAGACGCCCAGCGGCTTGAGCTTGAGTTCGGCGCCCCTGGCAAAGGCGGCATCGATGATTTGCCTGGCTTTTTCGAGCGGCAGCGCGGTCATGGCAGTCTCCTGTTTGAAAACGCGCCGATCATCAACCGTCAACGGGCACGGCAAAATCCCGGTTTCGGTTGAAATTGCTTCGCGTTAAGAGGTGGAATGGAACGATCCGGATATGGCGTTGCCATTTTGCAGCTTCCAGACCGGCAGTCGATCGTGCCGGCCGGCAGCACTATTTTTTTTTGGCGCGGGCAGGCTTCTTGGCGGGTGCCACCGGTGCGTTGGCAAGGTCTTCCGCTTCCTTGGCGAGACGCAGCGCCCGCAGCTTGTTGGTCTTGGCCTGGCGGGCGTCGCTCTCGGCGACGTATTCGGCCATCGCCTTCTGGCGGACGGTTGCCGCCTCTTCCTGCTTCTTGAAACGCAGGTCAGCACGCGCGCGGGCAGCATCCCGAGAGTTCTCAACCAAGACCTTATCCAATCCCGTGAATTGTGATTTTCCGCCCCTTCTAGCAGAGCCGGGCCTCAAACGGGAAAATATGTTGGTCAAGCGGCCGGGCTGGCGCCGGGGGCCTTGCTGGCGACCACGGCTTCATAGGCGGCCTGCAAGGTCGCACGGACAGAAGGGCCAGCCGATGTATCGAGCGGCATGCCGAGATGCTCGTGGCGCAACTCGTCCATGAACTTGTCCCACATCGGCGGCCCGCCCTTCTCCAGAAGCTCGGCGCGGATCGAGAGTTCCGCGCTGACCGGCAACCAGACACGGCCCCAGGCGCCGAGGTGGGCCAGGATCGGCACGAGGGTGATCGCCATCTCGGTCAGGCTGTAGATCGCCTTCTGCTTGTGGCTGGGATCGTCGGCCTTGGTTAGCATGCCCAGTCCCATCAGCCGCTTCAGCCGGTCGGCGAGGATGTTGGAGGCAATGCCCTCCATCGATCCGTTGAGCAGCTCGCGAAAGTGGCGCCTGCCGCCAAAAATCATGTCGCGAAGGATGATCAGGCTCCAGCGGTCGCCGAACACTTCGAGCGACAGGTTGATCGGGCATCCGGACCGGCGATCCATGCTCATAAGATTTTCTCCGCAAAACCGGTTGCATTATCGTATCAGTTTTATTATCGTGCAACCGATTGCAAAAAGCAATCAGTTTGCTGAGGAGGAGACCGAGCCATGACAACTATTGAGCGCCCCAAGATCGTATCCGAGGCCTTTGGCGATCCGGCAAACCCGCCGCTGTTGCTGATCATGGGATCGATGGCCTCGATGCTCTGGTGGCCGGAGGCGCTGTGCCGGAAACTGGCCGATGGCGGCCTGTTCGTCATCCGCTATGACAATCGCRATACCGGCCGTTCGACCAAATATCCGCCGGGCGAGCCACCCTACACATTCGACGACATGGCCGACGACGCGATGCGTGTTCTCGACGACCACGGCGTCGGCAAGGCGCATATCGTCGGCATGTCGATGGGCGGCATGATCGCCCAGCTCGTGGGCCTCAAGCACCGGTCCCGTGTCGCTTCGCTGACCGTGATCAGCAGCTCGCCCCTGGGGATCGACACGTCGCATCTGCCACAAACGAGCGATGCCTATATCAAGCATTCGGCCGACGGCGCGAAAGTCGATTGGTCGGACCGTGGCCAGGTGGTCGATTTCATGGTCAAGGATACGCGGGCGATCGCAAGCACCGTACATCCGTTCGACGAGACCGGGATGCGGACCTTCATCGAACAGGATTACGATCGATCCGGCGGTTTGCTGAGCGCGACGAACCACTTCATGGTCAAGGGCGGCGAGGCATGGAAGGGGCGCCTGCGCGAGATGACGGCGCCGCTGCTGGTCATCCATGGCACCACCGATCCGATCTTTCCGGTCGAGCACGGGGAGGCACTGACCGAGACCGTCGCCGGTGCGAAAATCCTTCGGATCGAAGGTGGGGGCCACGAGCTGCACCCGGACGACTGGGCTGTGATGGTCGCCGCCATCGTCGACCACGCTCAAGCCGATTGAGCCATCCTGCGCGGGCCTTGACGAGCAAGGCTCGCCGCAATAGTTAAGTAAATGCTTCAGTGTTAATCCTGCAAGCAGCATGGCACCGACCACTGGCGCATCTCGAAACAGACGAGCAAAAAATGTCCCTGACGCTTCATTTCCATCCGCTGGCCTCTTTCTGCTGGAAGCCGCTGATCGCGCTGTATGAGAACGGCATACCGTTCGCGCCGGTTGTCGTCGATCTCGGCGACACCGAGTCGCGCGCGGCCTTCCTGAAGATTTCGCCGACCGGCAAGATGCCGGCCCTGCGCGACGATGCGCGCGACCGCACGGTGCTGGAATCGACCATCGTCGTCGAATACCTGGCCGCCCACTATCCGGGGCCGGTCGACCTCGTCCCGGCCGACATCGACCTGGCGCTGGCGGTCCGGCAGTCCGATCGTTTCTATGATTTCTATGTGCAGGAACCGATGCAGAAGATCGTCGGCGACCGGTTGCGGCCGCAGGATAAAGCCGATCCGTTCGGCGTCGAGCAGGCCCGCGCCCAGCTGCGCAATTCCTACGCCATCGTCGAAGAGGAGATGCAGACGAAGAACTGGGCGGTGGGCGACGCCTTCAGCATGGCCGATTGCTCGGCGTCTCCCGCACTCTTCTACGCCAACAAGGTCGAGCCGTTCGGCGACAAATACCCGGCCGTGAAGCGATACCATGACCGCCTGGTGCAGCGCTCCGCTTTCGCCCGCGTGATCGAGGAGGCGCAGCCCTACTTCAAGTTCTTTCCCTACAACAACGGCTGATCGCAATGTTGCACGATCCTGCCCAGCTCGATCTGATGTTCCAGGCGCTCGCCGATCCGGCGCGGCGGCAGATGGTCGACCGGCTGTCGCGCGGCCCGGCTTCGGTAAGCCAACTGGCCGAGCCGCTGGCGATGTCGCTGTCGGCCGTCGTCCAGCATCTGAACCTTTTGGAGGCAAGCGGCCTCGTGCGCACGCAGAAGGTCGGTCGGGTGCGCACCTGCCAGATCGAACCCAAGGCACTGAGAGCAGCCGAACACTGGATCAATGAACGGCGTCTCGTCTGGGAGCGCCGGCTGGACCGGCTCGGCGATTTTCTGGCTGAGACCAAGGACAAAAGCTGAAGGAGGCAATTATGACGGAACGTTCCGTGATTCATTCGACCATCGTGTTGGAGCGCACCTACGACGCTGTGCCGGCGCGCGTGTTCCAAGCCTTTGCCGACCCGAAGGCCCGCATGCGTTGGGGCACGCCATCAAAGACTGCCGAACTGGTCTACGACAAGGCCGATTTCCGCGTCGGCGGGCTGGATGTCAGCCGCTGCGGTCCGCGTGGCAGTCTGATCTACCGGGTCGAAAACCGCTACGTCGATATCGTGCCTGACCAGCGCATCGTCTCGACCGAGCTCGTCTGCGAAGGGTGGGACCGGCTGTCCGCCTCGCTGATCACGATCGAGTTTCAGCCGGTCGGTGCGTCCACGTGGCTGGTGCTGACTGACCAGATCGTTGCCTTCGGCGACAAGGACATGATCGCCGGCAGCGAGGCCGGATTCAGCGCGGCGCTGGACAATCTGGCTGCCGAATTCGTGCCCGAGACCGCCGGTGCCTGACGATCCATCGATGAGGATCATGCTCTGAATTCAATCCATCCATCGAGGAAAATCCCATGACCGAGCGTTCCGTCGTCCATTCCACCTTCGTCATCGAGCGCAGCTACCCAGCGTCGCCCGCAAAAGTCTACTTCGCGCTAAGCAATCCGGCGGCCAAACGGCGCTGGTTCGCCGATCCGCACGATCCGGTGCCCAGCAGGCATGAAATGGATTTCCGCATCGGCGGCAAGGAGGTCAATGCCGGCTGTCCGAGCGATGGCCAGATKCATTTTTTCAATGCTGTCTATCAGGACATCGTGCCGGACCAGCGCATCGTCTACAGCTATGAGTTGTTGTTCGGCGAAACCCGTGTCTCGGTGTCACTGGCCACGATCGAGCTGCTTGCCGAGGGCGATGGCACGCGGCTTGTGATGACGGAACAGGGCGCCTTCCTCGACGGCCACGATACGTCAGCCACACGCGAGCATGGCACAGGCGAGCTGCTCGATGCGCTCGGCGCTTTCTTGCGCGAGGAAGCTTGAACTGCGTTGCCGATACGGCGGGGCCGTCAGGCTTCCCAGAACTGATCGAGCCAGATGTTGAGTTTGAGGAAGCCGGGATTGCTCACCGTATAGACGCGCCTGGTGCCTTCGGCCTTGGCGTTGACCAGCCCGGCATCGAGCAGCACTTTCAAATGTTGCGAAACGGCCGGGCGCGATACAGGCAAACCCGCAGCCAACTCGTTGACGGTTTTCGGGCCGCGGCGAAGTTCTTCCAGAAGATGGCGCCGGTTGGGATCGGCAATCGCCATGAAGGCGTCGGAAAACATCATGCCTTTATTAGTGAGGCAAAGCCTTTCGAATCTCAACTGTCTGCTTCTGCTTTTCTTCTGGGATCAAGCCGCAATGCTTCCGGCGTCACCGACCGGTCGGCCGGTTGCGTCTTGAAGGCGTCACGATCTTCGATCGGCACCGGAGCACGGCGGCTGATGCGCAGCAACGTATAGGCCGCCAGGCAGACATGCGCGAAAGCGGTCGCCAGGAACAGGCCTTCCGGGCGCGTCCAGCCCATCAAGGCGGCTGCCAGCAGAGGCCCGATCATCGTGCCGAAGCCGTAGAGCAGAAGCAGGCCGCCCGACACCTTGACGAAATCCTCGGCGCGGGCGTGGTCGTTGGCATGCGCCACCGCGATCGAATAGAGCGTATAGGCGAAGCCGCCATAGGCGGCCGTGAAGACGATGACGAAGACGCTGGAGCGTGGCTCGAACACGAAGATGGCAAGCGCAACCAAGGCCGCGCCGAAGGCAGCACCTGCCAGCACGAAACGCCGGTCGGTCTTGTCCGAGAGGCGCCCTGCAGGAAGCTGCATGGCGGCACCGGCAACGACCACCAGGCTCATCATCAGGGCGATCTCGGCCGTGGGAATGCGGATGCGCGCGCCATAGACGGCGCCAAGCGTGCCCCAGGCGCCGTTGGCGATGCCGATCAGGACGCAAGCGACAGCCGACACCGGGGAATTGACATAAAGGCCTTTGACGTCGAGCGAGACATCCTGCAGCGGCTTGGGGTGGGAAGCGGTCGAAACCGCGGTCGGGAGCAGTGACAGGCAAAACAGGATGCCGGTGATCATGAACAGGGAGGCCGATTTCACGTCGCCGCCGGCGACGATCATCTGTCCGCCCATGATCGAGGCATAGGTGACCATCATATAGAGGCCGAAGATGGTGCCGCGGTTCTCGTTGGTGGCCTTTTCGTTCAGCCAGCTTTCGATGACCATGAAGGCGCCGGCCATGGTGAAGCCGGTGAAGGCGCGCAGCAGGATCCAGACATACTCGTCGATGATCAGTCCGGTGAGCAGCGCCACGATGGCGCCCGATGCGGCAAAGGCCCCGAAGGCGCGCACGTGCCCGGCACGGCGCACGATGCGCGGTGCAAAGAAACAGCCGGTGACGAAGCCGCCGGCCCAGGCCGTGCCCATCAGGCCAAGCGATGCGGTCGAGAAGCCTTCCAACTGACCCCGCAGCGGCAACAGCAGCCCGTGCAATCCAGACGCCGCGAGCAGGAAGGCAGTGCCGCGAAGCAGCGAGAGGATCGGTCGGTAGGTTGCGAACATTGTTTGATCCGGCTCGGGTTGGCGGGGACGCTGGGTCTGAAGACAGTCGCATTCGGGCTTTTCGGCGGCGGGCCCTGCGCCCGCCTCTATCCGCGACGGAACAGTGCTTCGGCGGCCGATTTGGTGCTGTCCTTGGCCTTGAGCTCGTTTTCGAGGCGGGTGATCTCATCGCGCAGGATACCGATCCGCTCGGTCAATTCACCGACCGAAAGCAGCGACAGGTCCTGCCCGATCTCGTGCGGGCGCGCCTTCTTCTTGGGCTCGTCGTCGAAGATCGCCATCGTCGCTCCTCCCACATTGGCCATTTGCCTGATTTGGCAATCAGCATACATAGGGCAGGGGCGTCGATGCAAACAGCCGGTCGGATAGCGGCGAGGAAAGACGGGAAATCACATGGCGAGCGGACAGAAAATTCCGGCAAGAATGACGGCCATCGCGATCTCGGTGCCGGGCGGCCCCCGGGTGCTGAAACCCGAAACGCGCGACGTGCCGCAGCCGGGCCCCGGCGAGATCCTGATCAAGGTGCACGCCGCCGGCGTGAACCGGCCCGACATCCAGCAGCGCAAGGGCGCCTACCCGCCGCCGGCCGGCGCGTCCGACCTGCCCGGCCTCGAGGTGTCGGGCGAAGTGGCCGCCCTTGGCGATGACATATCGCGCTGGCGCATCGGCGACCGCGTCTGCGCGCTCACACCCGGCGGAGGCTATGCCGAATATGTCAAGGTTCACGCCGGCAGTGTGCTGCCGCTGCCGGCCGGCTTTACCCACACCGAAGCCGCGGCGGTGCCGGAAAACTACTTCACCGTCTGGCACAACGTGTTCGAGCGCGGCGGCCTGAAGAGCGGCGAGACACTGCTCGTCCACGGCGGCTCGTCCGGCATCGGCACCACGGCGATCCAGCTTGGCTCGGCTTTCGGCGCTAATGTCATCACCACCGCCGGCAGCAAGGAGAAGTGCGACGCCTGCCTGAAGCTCGGCGCCGACCGGGCGATCAACTATCGCGAGGAGGATTTCGTCGCCGCGGTCAAGGAGGCGACCGCTGGCAAAGGCGCCAATGTCATCCTCGACATGGTCGGTGGCGACTATGTGGCGCGCAACTACGAGGCCGCGGCGATTGAGGGTCGCATTGTGCAGATTGCCGTGCAGGGCGGCGCCGTGGCGAGCGCCGACTTGTCGAAGATCATGGTCAAACGGCTGACCCATACGGGGTCGACGCTGAGGCCGCGCACCGTCGAATTCAAGGCGGCAATCGCGGCAGCGCTGGAGGCGCAGGTGTGGCCGTTGCTCGGCACGCGCAAGGTCGCTCCCGTGATGGACATGATCTTCCCGCTCAGCGAGGCTTGGCGGGCGCRTGAGCGGATGGAGGAGGGCGAGCACATCGGCAAGATCGTGCTCGACGTCGGCTAGGCCGCATCGAGTTCAGCTGCTGCGGGACTGACCTGAATCTCGACACATCCTGATCGTGCGCCTCGCTGCCTACAAGATGAACAGAGGCTTAATGGTGCAATGCAGCATTTGCATCATTGCTATGCAAAAACGGCCGTTCAAGTCCTGATCGATGATGACTATTTGAGCACCACCGAAACGAACAACCCATTTGGAGGACTACCATGAACCCGATCCGCGCTTTCCGTAACTGGCGTAGGTACACCGAGACCGTGCGCGAACTGAACAGTCTCAACGCACGTCAGCTCAACGATCTCGGCATCAACCGCGCCGACATCGAAAAGATCGCCCGCAAGGCCATCTAAAGCCGAGCACGGTCCGCGCAGGCGGACGGTGCCGTAGAAGCCAGAGCCGCATCAGACGGATCCCGTCGCGGTTCCGAGCCCGCTGGACCCAGTCCGGCGGGTTTTGTCGTTCTGGGGGTCGGCCGACCAGGGCCGGTCGACCGCGGCCTCCGTCGGCAAAGCCAGTTTGTCGCTGCTCAAGAGCGCGAAGCCGTTCCAGTGGTCGCGGGCCACGGTTTCTGGCCGATGACATCCAAAAACATTGCGAAGCGGCGACGGAGCGGCTATACAGGCCGCGAATTTCCCATTTTGGTGGCTCTAAACCACCGCCCGCGCGGGAACGCGGGCGAACGAGAAGGATTTTTAGAATGGCCAATACGCTGCTGATGCCCAAGGCGACTGCCGTCTGGCTGGTCGACAACACCGCGCTTTCTTTCGAGCAGATCGCGCAGTTCTGCGGGCTGCATCCGCTCGAGGTCAAGGCGATCGCCGACGGCGAATCGGCGCAAGGCATCAAGGGCATGGATCCGATCATGACCGGCCAGTTGACCCGCGACGAGATCGCGCGAGCCGAAAAGGATCCGAACCAGCGCCTGAAGCTTTCGGACCCCAAGGTGCGGGTGCCGGAATCCAAGCGCAAGGGTCCGCGCTACACGCCTCTGTCTAAGCGCCAGGACCGGCCGAATGCCATTCTGTGGCTGGTGCGCAACCATCCCGAACTGAAAGATGCGCAGATCTCCCGCCTCGTCGGCACCACCAAGTCGACGATCGAGCAGATCCGCGAGCGCAAGCACTGGAACTCGGCCAATCTGCAGCCGATGGACCCGGTGACGCTGGGTCTCGCCTCGCAGATCGACCTCGACATGGAAGTCAACCGCGCTTCGCGTGGCCGCGAACAGGCGCAGCCGGTCGGCGACACGCTTTTGCCAGCGGCCTTGACCGAGCGGCTGGTGCCGGCTCCGGAGAAGCCGAAGGACGAGGACGCCGAGCTCGACGCCAACGCCGTTTTCGCCAAGCTCTCGGCCCTGAAGTCGAAGAACACGGACAACGACGACGAGTGATATTTCCGACACCCAACAAAAAGCCCGCTTCGAGCGGGCTTTTTTTGTGCGGTCCGGCAGTTCCTTTTTACTTTGACGCCGTTCACCCATTTCCTGGAGTTGCTCTAGGTCCGCGCAGCACGGTCCGGCGCCATGCCGTAATCCTCGCTGCGCTCCACTGCCCGATAGAAGTCGGCAAGCTGCTTGCCTCGCTCCGGCTTGAAGATGCGGCCGGCGATGACCACCGAAGCGATGCGATCGATGCGGAAGGCGCGAAAGTCGTCACGCATCTCGCACCAGGCGACCAGCGTCCACACCTTGCCCCAGAACCACAGGCCGAGCGGACGGATATCGCGTGCGGTGCCGCGGCCGGCCTCGTCGCTATAGTCGATGGTCAGAACCTGGCGCTTTTCGACCGCGCGCTCGATCAGGTCGATCGCTTCGCGGGCGGCGTCGCTGACCACCCACATCGGCGTGTGGATCTCGGTGCGGGCGATGCGGTCCTTCTCGGCATCCGGCAGCACCGCACCGATCTTGACCAGCGCCTCGTCGGCAGCGCGCGCCATGGCGGCGCCGCCAAAGGCGCGCACCATGCGGGCGCCGGCAACCAGCGCGACGATCTCGTCACGCGTGAACATCAGCGGCGGAAGGTCGAAACCCTCCCTCATCATGTAGCCAACCCCGGCCTCGCCGTCGATAGGCACTCCGGTCGACTGCAGGTCGGCGATATCGCGGTAGATGGTTCGCTCGGAAACCTCGAGCCATGTGCCGAGCTTCTGGGCGGTGACCAGACGGCCACCGCGCAGATGCTGCACGATCTGGAAGAGCCTGTCGGCGCGGCGCATCGTTTGGTCCCTCGGCGTTGTTTCTATGCATGCCGCCCAAAACCGCAGAACAGTTTTGGGGCGGCATGCATCATGGTTTCAGCCCTTCGCGCTTGCGCTGCGCGGCGACGAATGCCGCGCCGAAGGACAGTTTTCTCGTGGTCGGCGTGTTCGAGTCGAGCACGCGCCAGAACGGCGCAATATCGCTCAGTGTCATGCCGCGCTCGAGATCCTCGTTGGCGGCCTCGGCAACAGTGCGCAGATGATAGCCGATGGTGACCGGGCATGTCACTTCGGCGCCGTGCTCGATGGCAAGCGCCGTGCGCAGGGCGCGGACATCCATCTCCACGCCTTCCGGGATCGAGCGGATGAAATCATCGACCTGGCGTGCAGTCGGCACCAGCATCGGCTGGCCCTCGATGACATCGGCCATCGTGCGCGGCGTCGGCTTCACGCCGTTGATACCGGGCGTATTCAGCCTGTCGTTCCAGCTCTTCACCATTCCGCGAGGCCCTTCCCGTAGAAGGCTCCTGTCCTGTCCATGTCAGTGACGGGAATCTGGAACCAGGCCGAAGCTTTTGCAGCAATGGAAGCCATGCGTTTCTCCCGAAGTGAGTTTGCTCGCGACACCTATTGCACGTCTATCCTGACAGCATACTGTCAGGAGGCTTCAGCATACTCCTTGGCGAACAGCGTCCGCATCTGCGCGAGATCGCTGCTTCTTTCCGGATAGAGCGTCTTCAGAAAGGCGAGCGCGAATGTGCCCGGCGCCGAGCCCGGCGCGGAAACCACAGCGCCGTCGGCAACGGCATGCGGCACGTCCTGATAGTTGCCGTTGCCGGGATAGCCGGCTTCATGACTGTTGATCCAATCGCGGCCATTGCTGGTGTGCCTGGCCTTCTCGAACAGGCCGGCTCGGGCCAGCGCCAACGTGCCGGCGCAGACACCGCCAACGACGCCGCCGCGCGACGCAACAGCGGTGAGCAGGTCTGCCGCATCCGGTGGCGCCTTGCCTGTCCACTGGTCGGAGCCGATGACGACGATGGCGTCGAGATCGGCATTCTCCCTAGCTTCAGCAGAGCGATCTGGTGTCAACTGAAAACCGCTGATCCCGGTCACTGGCTTGCCACCGGGCGTCAGCGATACGGCGCGCGCACCGAACCATTCGACCGCCGAGGCCGCCAGCAGCCCATATTCCCAGTCGGCAAAGCCGTCGATGAAAAGAAAGCCGATCTGCTTCTGTTTGGGCATGAGCTCGCTCCTCCCTTGCGCGCCGGACTTATTATCTGGGCCTTGGGGCGCCCACATCCAACCGCTGTGTCGAAAAATTCGTCTCAATTGCCGCGGTAGCGACGTTCGGCATACATGTCCGGCCAGCCGATATCCTTGCGAATGTCCGCCGGCAGCGAGTTCATGAACCGCTGGGTGCGGATCTCGTTGCGCATCGTCCGTATCTTGCCGACATAGTGCTGCACGCCGCGCAGAAGGGTGGAACCGTTCATAGCTAGTCTCCTCTCTTTAACTGGAGGCAGTATCGCATACCCCTCCTGACAGCAGTCTGTCAGGAGGGTGGCAGGGCGCGGACGATAGTTGTGATCGCAGTGTACCCCGAGAGAAGACATCGTTTTCGCTGCATCAAGTCGAGGCCATGCAGCACGCTTGCCGGTCGGGATTGTTCACCGAGCGAATATCGATCGAGGGTCCATTGTTCAATCCTGAGCGACGGACTGTCAGGATACGCGGTCTTCAGCGACGTGGCCGAAGTTCTGATATGGAGGGAGAAAATTATTCCCCAAAAACAGGGAGACGACCATGAGCCTGCAACTGACAGGAATCCACCATCTGACGGCAATCACCGCCAATGCGCCTGGAAATCTTCATTTCTACACAAAGGTGCTGGGCTTGCGGCTGGTCAAGAAGACGGTGAACCAGGACGACACCTCGGCTTACCACCTCTTCTATGCCGACGGCGAAGCGACACCGGGCACCGATCTTACCTTCTTCGACTGGCCGGTTGGCCAGGAGCGGCGCGGCACCCATAGCATCGTGCGGACCAGCCTCAGGGTCGGCAGGCAGGAAAGCCTTGCCTGGTGGAAGCAGCACCTGACCAGCGAAAACATCGCGACGAGTGAGATCGCCGACATCGGCGGCTACCCCAGCCTGGATTTTGAGGATCCCGAGGGCCAGCGTCTGCGCCTCATCAGCGATGACGGCGAGGGCGACAGCCACCCCTGGGCGCACAGCCCGGTGCCGGCTGAGCATCAGATTCGCGGGCTCGGGCCGATCGTCATCAGCGTTCCCGACATCACCAACACCGAGGCGATGGTGACGCAAGTGATGAACATGCGCAAGGCCCGCGACTATGCCTCGCCGGAAGGTCAGGTTCACGTCTTCGAAATGGGCAAGGGCGGACCGGCGGCGGAGCTTCATGTCCTTGTGCAGCCTGGACTGGCGCCGGCAAGGCAAGGCGCCGGTGCGGTCCATCACGTCGCCTTCAGGGCGCCGGACCAGGAGACGCTGCATCAATGGACGGCGCGGCTGGCCGAATTCCGACTGCCGTCGAGCGGCGAGGTCGAGCGCTATTACTTCCGTTCGCTCTATTTCCGCGAGCCGAACGGCATCCTGTTCGAGATCGCCACCGATGGGCCGGGGTTCACCGCCGACGAGCCGCTGGAGACGCTGGGTGAAAAGCTGGCCTTGCCGCCGTTCCTCGAACCGAAGCGCGCCTCGATCGAGGCCGGCCTCAAGCCGCTGAAGTAGATCGTTCCTCAGTCAAGGCGGGCGCCGCGTTCCGGCTCGGGATCGCGGCGCCCATTCTTCTCGGGCAACGACGACGTGCTTTGACAGCCGGCCGTGTTGCTGGTCAAAGGCGGCATGTCGAAACTCCTCGCGCTCGTCATTGTTGGCATCATGGTCATCCAGCTGATCAAGCCGCTCGGCTGGCCGGGGCTGAAACGGCGCAGCGACTTCTGGAAGCTGGCGCTGCTGGCGATGGCGGCGATTTCCATAACAGCCGTGCTCGGACACTGGACATAAGCCTGCGCCAACCAAGCCCGGCTCCAGTTCAGCTGGCAAGTACCAGGCCGGCGAGATGCTCAGCCCATGCCCGGTAGCCGGCTTCCGAGGCGTGAAAACCGTCGGAGGCAAAACCCTCTTCAGGATTTGTGATCGGCAGGCGCGGCGCCGGCACCGCGCCGCGTTCCAGGCAAAGGCGTTCGCCCATCCGGTTCATCTCCGCGGCACGGATCTCCAGGATCTTGCCGAGCAGCGACGGCATGGCCGGTGCCCGCGTGAACTCCAGCACCGGAGACCACACCACGCGCGCTTCCGGCCATTTGGCGCGCAGCGCATAGAGCAGGCCGCCGAACTCCTTCTTGAAGCGCGGCACCGAGTGAAAATTCTTGGTGTCGTTGGTGCCGATGGCGAGCACGATATGTGTCCACGGATCGGCCGACAGATTGGGCAGGACATGGTCGCGGATCTGGCCCGACGTTGCCGAATTGAAGCCGGCCGCCCGCCAGCGCACGGCGCGGCCGGTGTCCTGCGCAATCAGCACGGCGAGTTGCGCGGCAAGCCCGTTCTCCGAATTGCCGATGCCAACCGAAGCGGCCGAGGAATCCCCCAGCACCAGAAGCGAGATTGGCGGCGCCTTGCCCTGGATATCGTGCATGACCGGACCCTGCGCCGGCAGCATGCGCGTGGTACGGCGGCGCACGCCGAGGCCTTGCCAGACATAGACCGGGTAGGCGAGCCAGGTGAGAAGGGCGAGAGGGCGCTGCATGCGCACCCTTTAGCGCATGTTGCGCCCGAGGTGAACGACCGGCTCGCCGACACGCTGATCGCAACAGGTTTCCTGCACTCCAGACCGGTCGCCATATTCATCGTGCAGCCGCACCCAGTCCATCAGGCCATGATAGGGGCCGGTCTCGTTGCGGCCCTTCGGCGTCATGTCGAGATAATCATATGTGCCGATCAGCGCTTCGCCCCCGCGGGCGCGCGACATGAACGTGAGAAAGATGTCGCCGTTCTCGTCTCGGTAGAAAACGCTGGTGCCGGGAAGTTCCTTCGACGTCCGGGGAATTGTCTCGAAATTGTAAGTGGTGTCGCCAGCCGCGATCTGCTTGTCGGTGAAGGAGACCTGCATGTCGAAGTTGAAATCCGAGGCATAGGACGACACCCAGTCGAACTTCCAGCCCATGCGCTGCTTGTAGGGCAGCAATTCGGCCAGCGGCGCCCGCGAGATCACGACCAGCGACACGTCGTGATGCCTGAGATGCTGGTTGGCCCCGTCGATATGGTCGGCAAGGAACGAGCAACCCTCGCAATGATGGTTGCACCCCGGCCCGAACATGAAGTGGTAGACGATCAACTGGCTGTTGCCGGCAAACAAGTCCGCCAGTTTCTTCGGCCCTTGCCCGGTCTCGAAGACATAGTCCTTGCGGATCTTCAGCCAGGGCAGTTCACGCCGTTCGGCGGCGATGCGCTCGCGAAGCTTGGTGAGTTGTTTCTCGCGCGCCAGATGCGCCTTGTGCGCCTGAAACCAGTCTTCGCGCGAAACGACCTTGTTGCGGTTCATGAACCTCTCCCTGTCTGTCATCCCAAGGACGTTCGGGACGGGCGAAAACCGACATCGCCGGTTGTTTGTTTTTGAGCATGATCTTGCGAAACCGGATTCCAGTTTCGGGATCACGCTCCAGCGCCGGAGAGGAAGTAGGGATGCAGGCGAGCCGTCCCAAGCCCAGGCAAGCCACAAACAAAAACCCGGGCGCAGCGGCCCGGGTTCGAAGGAAGACGGAAAAAGCCCCGATCAGGCGGCCTGCTCCAGGCTCGCCTTCCATTTCCCAAGTGCGGCCAGATGGTTCATGTGGGCACGGTGGGTGAAGGCGGCCTGGCCGGCGGCGACGTTCGAGGCCTTGCCGCTCCACGCTTTCTGCGGTGCGGCCTGCAGGGCGCGGCCATAGGAGAAGGTCAGCTTCCACGGGTGCGGCCCGATGGCGTTGATGGCGTTGAGGTTGGCGGTCGCTTCCTCGTCCTCCTGGCCGCCGGAGAGGAAGGCGATGCCAGGCACCGCTGCCGGCACAGTCTCGCGGAACAGTTTTATCGTCATTTCCGCGACTTCTTCCGGGCTGCTCACCTTGCCCGATTTCCTGCCGGCCAGCACCATGTTGGGCTTCAGGATCGTGCCTTCGAGCACGACGCGTGCCGCATGGAGCTCGTCATAGAGCTTGATCAGCGTCGCCTTCGAAATCGCATAGCAGGTGTCGATGTCGTGGGCGCCGTCCATCAGCACTTCCGGCTCCACGATCGGCACGATGCCGGCTTCCTGGCAAAGTGCTGCATAGCGGGCGAGCGCATGGGCGTTCGAGCTGATCGAATTGGCCGAAGGCACGCCCTTGCCGGTGTCGATGTCGATCACCGCGCGCCATTTGGCGAAGCGGGCGCCGAGCTTGTAGTAGTCGGCAAGGCGCTCACGCAGGCCGTCGAGGCCCTCGGTGACGGTGTCGCCGGGGAAACCGGCCAGAGGCTTGGCGCCGGCATCGACCTTGATGCCGGGGATGGCGCCGGCCGCCTTGATGATATCGACCAGCGGCGTGCCGTCGGCGGCCTTCTGGCGGATCGTCTCGTCGTAGAGGATGACGCCGGAAATATACCGGGTCATCGCCTCCCTGGCGCGGAACATCATCTCGCGGTAGTCGCGACGGCTGTCGGCGGTCGATTCGACGCCGATGACGTCGAAGCGCTTCTTTATGGTGCCGGAACTTTCGTCGGCGGCCAGCAGGCCCTTGCCATCGGCCACGATCGCGGCGGCAATGTCTTCGAGACGTTCGCTCATTCTGCTTCTCCTGAAACGGTTGTCTTCCGCGCTTAACGGAAGTCTACCGCCAAAGGAATGGCATCGGAAAGCTCGAATCGATTGAAAGTCTCGAGAGCCCTTGCCCGCTCTCTTTGTGTTGATCGAGGCGTTCGGTTTAGCCGCATTTCCGCGGCGCCAGGCGTTTCCGCCTAGCTGAAGAATGCTCTAGTGCTTCAGCACGTCGACGCCGGGCAGCGGCTTGCCTTCCATCCATTCCAGGAAAGCGCCGCCGGCGGTCGAGACATAGGTGAAGTCGTCGGCGACGCCGGCATGGTTGAGTGCCGCCACCGTGTCGCCACCGCCGGCGACCGAGACCAGCTTGCCGGCCTTGGTGCGCGCCGCCGCGTGCTTCGCTGCCGCCACCGTCGCATGGTCGAAGGGCGCGATCTCGAAAGCGCCGAGCGGGCCATTCCAGACCAGCGTTGCGGCGCGGTCGATCCATTCGCCAATGGTCGTTACGGTTTTGGCGCCGACATCGAGGATCATGCCGTCGGCCGGCACCTCCGAGATGGCGACGGTCTCGCAGGCCGCACCGGCCTTGAATTCCTTCGCGACGACGCCGTCGACCGGCAGGATGATGGCGCAGCCGGCCTCGGCCGCTTCGATCATGATCTGCTTGGCAGTGCTGGCGAGATCATGCTCGCACAGCGATTTGCCGACATCGGTGCCGCGCGCGGCAAGGAACGTGTTGGCCATGCCGCCGCCGATGACCAGCGCGTCGACCTTCTTCACCAGATTCATCAACAGGTCGATCTTGGTCGAGACCTTGGCACCGCCGACAATGGCAACCACCGGACGGACCGGATTTCCCAGACCCCTCTCCAGCGCCTCGAGCTCAGCCTGCATGGTGCGGCCGGCGAAGGCCGGCAACAGACGCGCCAGCCCCTCGGTCGAGGCGTGGGCGCGGTGCGCCGCGGAAAAGGCGTCGTTGACGAAGATGTCGCCGCAGGCGGCGAGCCTTTCGGTGAAGGCCGGATCGTTTTTCTCCTCGGCCTTGTAGAAGCGGGTGTTTTCGAGCAGCAGCACGTCGCCCTTGTCCATGGCGGCGATGGCGCTTCCCGCCGTGTCACCGACGCAATCGCTGGCGAAGCCAACGGGCCGGCCAAGCACATCGGCTGTCGCCCTGGCGATCGGCTCCAGCGAGAATTCGGGCGAGGGGCCATCCTTGGGCCGACCGAAATGGGCGAGCAGGATAACCTTGGCGCCCTTGGCGGACAGCTCCGCGATGGTCGGCGCGATGCGTTCGATGCGGGTGGCGTCGGTGACCTTGCCGTCGGCGACAGGCACGTTGAGGTCGACGCGCACCAGCACGCGCTTGCCGCTGATGTTGCCGATGTCGTCGAGAGTCTTGAAGGCGGCCATGCAGGTTCCTTTCGCAAAAAATCGGGGGACCATACCCCGCGCCAACGATGATGCAAGGCTTAGGCTGGGTTCGATACGAAATTTTGAAGCCGGTACCAGGGCCGTGCCGGCAGCGGGTGAGGGGCAGCGCAGCGATCGCCGTGTCAGCTCTCGGTCGCAGCCTTCTCCGCTGCCGGTTCCGGCGCCGGCTTCTCGCCCGCCCGCGCCTCGGCCAATTGCGTCTCGGTCGGTTTGCGCCAGTTGCGGATAAAGGCAGAGAGCCGGTCGCCGATTTCGCCGGCGCTCAGGAAAACCGGCACCCGCGCCACCGGTGCGGTCGGCTCGAAGGAAAGGCCGAGGCCCATGATCTTGCCCTTATCGTCGACGTCGCGGACGATCAGCTCGATCGGACCGAGCAGTACACGGTCGGCATATTCGGCATGGCCGCCGAGCCGCCCAGTGACCAGCGCGCCGACGGTGAGCTTTTGCTCCGCTTCAGTCAGACCGGGCGCATAGGCGGCCTCCAGTTCGGCGGCGGAGCGCGCGGGGTCCACGGCGAAGGCGCCGAAGAAATCCGCATCCTCGGGATCGACCACCGCGCGGCTGGCGAACAGCTTGTCGAGCAGGCGAGGATAGCGATCCGGCACGAAAATATAGACCTGGTCGCCGGCGGCGAGCCTGCCCATGTCCTGGAAGCGCATCGAGCGCCCGTCGCGCAGCACCAGCGAGGGCCGCGCCCAGCGCGGAATGCGCTCGCCGCGCGCCACCGGACTGCCGTGTGCCACGCGATAGGCAAGAAGCTCGTGATGGGCCGAGCCCGGCAATTCCAGCTCGACCTTGTCTAGTGGGCCGAGCCGCGCCGGCACGATTAGGCCGAGACGGCGCGCCAGCGGCCCGACGGTCCAGCCCTGGATGACCAGTGAGACCAGCACGATGATGAAGGCGGTGTTGAAGATGATACGGCCGTTTTCCAACCCGCCGAGCAGCGGGGTGATGGCGAGCAGGATCGACACCGCGCCACGCAGGCCGACCCAGGAGACGAAGGCGACTTCGGGACGCGGCAATCGGAACGGGATCAGGCAGAGCCAGACCGCGATCGGGCGGGCGACAAACATCAGGAACAGGCCGAGCGCTATCGCCGGCACCATGATCGCGGGAAATTGCGATGGCGTCGCGAACAGGCCGAGGATCAGGAACATGATGATCTGCGCCAGCCATGACATACCGTCCTGGAAGCGCTTGAGGATGGTGACGGCGCGGATGTCGGAATTGCCGGCGATCAAGCCCGCGAGATAAACCGCCAGGAAGCCCGAGCCGCCGATGGCACCGGCGGCGGCAAAGATCATCAGCGACAAGGTCAGCACGAAGATCGGCAGCAAGCCGTGATCGAGATTGAGCCGGTCGACGAGGCGCACGATGGCGAGGCCGCCAAGCGCGCCGACGACGGCGCCGAGGCCCATGTTGATGAGGAAGCCTAGGGCCAGGCTGGTGACCAGCACATTGGCCTCGGGGTTGGCGTGAGCGGCGATGATCTCGACCAGCGTGATGGTCAGGAAGATGGCGATCGGGTCGTTGGTGCCGGATTCCACCTCGAGCGTGGAGCGCACGCGCTCGCGCAGATTGATTTCGCCGGCGCGCAGCAGGAAGAACACCGCCGCGGCATCGGTGGAGGCGACGGCGGCGCCGAGCAGGAACGATTCGAGCCAGGTGAGGTCGAGCAGGTAGTGGGCGGCGGCGCCAAACAGGCCGGTGGTGAGAAGGACGCCGAAGGTCGCCAGCGACAGCGCCGGTCCCGCCGCCTGCCGCAAGGCGTTGAGCGGCGTGCCGAAACCGGAATCGAACAGGATGACGGCCAAAGCCAGTGAGCCGGCAAAATATGCGATGCGGGCGTTGTCGAACTCGATGCCGAGGCCATCGGTGCCGGTGGCCAATCCGATGCAGAGAAACAGAAGCAGAAGCGGGGCGCCGAAGCGGAAGGCGATCAGGCTCGAAAACGCGGCGGCGACGACAAGTGCTGTGCCGACCAGCGTGACGAGATAGATCGCATGCTCCATCCTGAAATCAGCCCCTCAAATTCGTCTGTCTCCTGGTTTATGGCAGAGTGGGGCGAAGACGTGACCAGTGCAAGGCGGCGGGGTGGTTTTTTGCCCTATGCCCCTGATTTTCGAACGCTTTGGCGCTCGGGGCACGATTTGAGAAGGCGCCCGGCGCTCGCATGAAAAACGCCCGGACAAAGCCGGGCGTTCCAGGTCTCGAAGGAAGGCGTCGCGATCAGGCGATGGTCTTGCTGAAGGCGACCGCCGTGTCGGCCATGCGGTTGGAGAAGCCCCATTCATTGTCGTACCAGGACAGCACCGAAACGAAGTTGCCGTCCATGACCTTGGTCTGGTCGAGCGCCATGATCGAGGAGCGCGGATCGTGGTTGAAGTCGATCGAGACGTTCGGGTGATGGGTGACGCCGAGAATGCCCTTCAGCTTGCCGTTGGACGCGGCGATGACCGCATCGTTGATCTCCTGGACGGTGGTCGGCCGCTTGGCGATGAACTTGAAATCGACGACCGAGACGTTCGGGGTCGGCACGCGGATCGAGATGCCGTCGAGCTTGCCCTTGAGGTCGGGCAAGACGAGGCCGATTGCCTTGGCGGCACCGGTCGAGGTCGGGATCTGCGACAAAGCGGCGGCGCGGGCGCGGTAGAGATCCTTGTGCATGGTGTCCAGCGTTGGCTGGTCGCCGGTATAGGAATGGATCGTCGTCATCATGCCCTTTTCGATGCCGACCGTCTCGTGCAGCACGGCGGCCAGCGGCGCCAGGCAGTTGGTGGTGCACGACGCGTTCGAGATGACGATGTGGTCCTTGGTCAGCTTGTCGTGGTTGATGCCGTAGACGACGGTGAGGTCGGCGCCTTCGGCCGGCGCCGAGACCAGCACGCGCTTGGCGCCGGCGGTCAGGTGCGCAGCGGCCTTGTCACGGGCGGTGAAGATGCCGGTGCATTCGAGCGCGATGTCGACGCCGAGTTCCTTCCACGGCAGTTGCGTCGGATCCTTGATCGCGGTGACCTTGAACTTTTCCTTGCCGACGGTGATCTGGTCGCCGGAGACCGAAACCTCGTGCGGGAAGCGGCCATGCACGCTGTCGAAGCGCAGGAGATGGGCATTGGTCTCGACCGGGCCGAGATCGTTGACGGCGACGACGTCGATGTCCTTGCGGCCTGATTCATGGATGGCGCGCAGGATGTTGCGGCCGATGCGGCCGAATCCGTTGATGGCAACTCTGACGGTCATTTTTCTCTCCCGGGGAGCTGGAGGGCAGACGATGGGTCCGCAGCTTCATAGCGGCGGAAGCGGAAAGAATCCAGCCGCAGCGACATGGATTTAAATCGATTAGGTTGGGCCAGTCCGGCGA
>NZ_JBFULQ010000016.1:0-26885 GCF_054049815.1 Mesorhizobium sp. P5_C1
CCCCTGCGCCGGCGCCATCAGATTGTCTTTGAAGAACGCCTCCAACTCATCCAGCGGCAGTTCCGTCAGCATCGCCTTGACCGGGCCGATCGAGGCCGGGGACATCGAGATCGAGCGGAAGCCGAGACCGATCAGCGCCATCGCCGAGATCGGCTTGCCAGCGAGTTCGCCGCACAGGGTTACCGGCGTGTGGTTGCGGATGCCGGCATCGGCGATCTGCTTCAGGACGCGCAGGAACGGCGCCGACAGCGTATCGAACCGGTTGGCCAATTGCGTGTTGCCGCGGTCGACGGCCATGACGAACTGGAACAGATCGTTCGAACCGACCGAGACGAAGTCGACCGCTTTCATCAATTCGTCGAGCTGGAACAGAAGCGACGGCACTTCCAGCATCGCGCCCAGCTTGAGGCTGGTCGGCAAATGATGGGCAAAGCGCGACAGATGCCTGACCTCGCGATCGATGATCTCGCGCGCCTGGGCGATCTCGCCAAGCTCGGTCACCATCGGCAGCATCAGCTTGAGTTCACGTCCGCCACTGGCCTTGAGCAGAGCGCGGATCTGGGTGCGCAGCAGGCCCGGCCGGTCAAGCGTCAGGCGGATCGCCCGCCATCCGAGCGCCGGGTTCTCCTCCTGGATCGCTCCCTTGAAATAGGGCAGCACCTTGTCGCCGCCGATGTCGATGGTGCGGAAGGTCACCGGCTTGCCGCGCGCTGCCTCGAGCACGTCGCGGTAAAGCTTTTCCTGGGCCTCGGCGCGGGGAAATGTCGAGGCGACCATGAACTGCAGTTCGGTACGGAACAGACCGATGCCGGCCGCACCCGCCTCGGCAAGCTGTGGCAGGTCGACGGCAAGACCGGCATTCATCAACAAGTCGACCTGGACACCGTCCCTCGTCGTCGACGGCTTCTTGCGCAGCTCGCGATAGACCTCTTGCCGGCGCGCCCGGAAACGCACCTTTTCGGCATAGGCGGCTTCGAGGTCGGACTGAGGCCGCAAATGGATCACGCCCTCTTCGCCGTCGACGATGATGGCATCGCCGTTTTCCGCCATGGAAACGGCGCCCTTCATCTGGCCGGCGACAGGAATGCCCATGGCGCGCGCGACGATGACGACGTGGCTGGTGGCAGCACCGTCCTCGAGCACCAGCCCGCGCATCTTGTCGCGGGGATAGTCGAGCAACTCGGCGGCGCCCATCGAGCGGGCGACGATGATGGCATCCTTGGGCAGCGACGCCGCGACATCTTCCGGCCCGCGGCCCATCAGCTGGCGCAGCAGCCGGTTGGCGAGGTCGTCGAAATCGCTCATCCGCTCGCGCAGATAGGGATCGGTCATGTGCAGCATGCGGGCACGCATGTCGCTCTGCACCTTTTCCACGGCCGCTTCCGCCGTCAGGCCGTTGCGGATCGCCTCTTCCAGCCGGCGCACCCAGCCGCGGTCGTTGGCAAACATGCGATAGGCTTCCAGAACCTGGCGATGCTCGCCCTCGAAGGCGACGTCGCGGCGCTCCAGCATGTCGTCGATGGAGAGCCGGAGCGAGCCGAGCGAGGTCTCGAGCCGGCGAACCTCTTCCTCGCTGTCCTCGTTGAACAAATTGGTGACGACGATTCGCGGCTCGTGCAGCACGACATGGCCAAGCCCGACGCCGTCGTTGAAGGACAGGCCGGTGAAACTGACCGGACGGCGCAGGTCGAGTTCGAGGCCGGGTCGGGTCAGCCGCGCCAGATCGCCGGTGGCGATCATCTCGGCGATGACCATGGCCGTGGTTTCCAGCGCCTCGACCTCGTCGTCTCGGTAATGGCGCATCGTCTTGTTCTGCACGACCAGCACGCCCAGCGTGCGCCCTGCCCGCAGCACCGGCACGCCAAGGAAGGAATTGTAGATCTCTTCCCCGGTCTCCGGCAGGTAGGCGAAGGCCGGGTGTTCCTGGGCGTTGGAAAGGTTGAGTGGCCGCGCGCTGGCCGCGATCGTGCCGACCAGGCCTTGCCCCAGCCGTAGCTGCGCCAGGTGGACGGCGTTCGGGTTCAAACCTTCGGTGGCGTAGAGTTCGAGCACCGAATCGGCGCGCAGCACATAGAGCGAGCAGACTTCGGCGACCATGTTGGAGGCGATGTCGCGCACGATCCGGTCAAGCCGCTCCTGCGGCTCCAGCGGCTCCTGCATGAGCTCGCGGAGCCGTTTCAGCAAAACGCGCGGGCCACTGGCCTGATCACGCATCGCGGCTTCTTCTCCAATGGGCATTCTGCCCGCCGCAGTTTCCACTGCGACCGGCGCACAAGCAACAACTCAAATCGTTCTCGCTACTGCTTATCCAGACCGTAGACGGAATGCAAAGTACGAACCGCAAGTTCAGTGTACGGACCGTCGATCAGTATCGAAATCTTGATCTCGGAGGTCGTGATGGCGCGGATATTGATCGAACGGTCGGCCAGCGCCTTGAAAGCGGTGGCGGCGACGCCGGCATGGCTCCTCATGCCGATGCCGATGACCGAAACCTTCGACATGCCGGCTTCCGATTGCACGACATCGTAGCCGATCGAGGCTTTCAGGCGCTCGAGCACGGCCAGCGCCTTGTCGACATCGCCCGACGGCACGGTGAAGGTCATGTCGGTGAACTTGCCGTCCTCGGAAATGTTCTGGACGATCATGTCGACATTGATGTTGGCCTCGGCCAGCGGCCCGAAGATGCCGGCGGCGACGCCCGGCCGGTCGCCGACACGGCGCAGCGAAATCTGCGCTTCGTCCTTGGCATAGGCAATTCCGGTGACGACCTGCTGTTCCACGATCTCTTCCTCGTCGCAAATGAGCGTTCCGGGCGGATTGAGCAAATCCCCCATTCCGGGCGCATCGGGATCGTCGAAGGACGACCGCACGAAGGTACGCACCCTGTGCACCATGGCAAGCTCGACCGAACGCACCTGCAGAACCTTGGCGCCAAGCGAGGCCATTTCAAGCATTTCCTCGAACGAGATCTTGGCCAGCCGCCGCGCCTTCGGCTCGATGCGAGGATCGGTGGTGTAGACCCCGTCGACGTCGGTGTAGATGTCGCAACGATCGGCCTTGACCGCCGCGGCGATCGCCACAGCGCTTGTGTCGGAACCGCCGCGGCCAAGCGTGGCGATGCGATTGTCCGGGCCGATGCCCTGGAAGCCAGCGACCACCGCCACCTGGCCCTCGCCGAAACGCTTGATCAGGAAGGCGCCGTCGATGTCGAGGATGCGCGCCGCGCCGTGCGCATTGTCGGTCTTGATCGGGATCTGCCAGCCCTGCCAGGAACGGGCATGCACGCCCATGTTCTGCAAGGTGATCGCCAGAAGGCCGGCGGTGACCTGTTCGCCGGAAGCGACGACTGCATCATATTCGCGTGCGTCGTGCATCGGCGAGGCTTCGCGCGTCCAACCGACCAGTTCATTGGTCTTGCCGGCCATCGCCGAGACGACCACCGCCACCTCATGGCCGGCGTCGACTTCGCGTTTGACGTGACGCGCCACATTGCGGATGCGGGCGATGTCGGCGACGGAGGTTCCGCCGAATTTCATCACGATGCGCGCCATGGAAGCGAAATGCCTTTGACTGAAGCCGGACCCAGCCCAAAAGCGGAATCCCGAAAAGCGGAAGGCCAGCTGACGCCGGCCGCTGAATGCGCGGCCTCCTTAGCCAAATGATGAAGCTTTCGCAAGGCTAGCGGCGGATTGCCGACTTCAAGAAGATGGCATATTGCGTTCCGGTCCGCCGCCGCTTACGAAATGCTGCCCGCGGGAATTCCCATTTGGTTCGGCATAACAGATGATTGCTCGTCTTCGACGCGCCACCCGATGGCAATCGCTCCCGCTTTTCATCGGCTTCGCGGTGCTGGCGCTGATCGTCGGCACGCGCGCCGTGCTGGTCGAGAGCCAGCGGGCCAATCGCGCCGCCGCGCGTGAGACAATCGAATATCAGGAACTGCTTTCCGGGCTGCTTTCACTGGCGCAGGATGCCGAGAGCGGCCAGCGCGGCTATCTGCTGACCGGCGAGAAATCCTACCTCGAACCCTATCGGAAGGCGGTCGAGGCAATCCCGGGGCAACTCGCCCGTATCGACACCATGACAGCCTCGGACGACCAGCTCGCCCCGCAGGTCAGTCACATCAAGGATGCGCTTGCGCAAAAGCAGGCGGAGCTGTCCGAAACGATCGCCCTCTATGACAAGGGTGACGCGGCGAAGGCGCTGGAGATGGTCCGCAGCGGTCAGGGCAAGGCCGCCATGGACGAGATCCGGACCAGCATGGATACGATCCGGCGCATCGGCGCCGCCGCCGTCGCCGAGCGTGACGAGCACACGGACCAGGTCGAGACCTGGCTGCGCATCGGCTCGCTGGCGGCCCTGCTGGCGATCTTTCTGCTCGGCACCTTCACCATCCGCGAATCCCGACGCCGCTACCGCGAGGTGGCCGTCGCCCAGGATGAGCTGACGCGCAAGAACGTCGCGCTCGGCAATGAGATCCAGACACGCGAAAAGGCTGAATCCCAGATCCGCCAGATGCAGAAGATGGAGGCAGTCGGTCAGCTGACAGGCGGTATCGCCCACGACTTCAACAATATGCTGGCGGTCATCATCAGCGCCATGAACCTCGCCCAGCGCAAGCTGGAGCGCGGCGAGCACGACATCGCAAAATTCATCGAAGCGGCGATCGACGCGGCAAACCGGGCGGCAAATCTGACAGCCAGGCTGCTCGCATTCTCACGCCAGCAGCCGCTGGCGCCGCAGATCGTCGATACCAACCGCCTGCTGACCGGAATGTCCGACCTGCTTCGGCGGGCGCTCGGCGAAACCATCCGGATCGAAACCGTGCTGGCGGGAGGCTTGTGGAAGACGCATGCCGACCCGAGCCAGATCGAGAACGCCATTCTCAACCTTGCCGTCAACGCGCGCGACGCCATGGGCGACGACGGCAAGCTGACCATCGAGACCGCCAACAGCCACCTCGACGACAGCTACGCAGCCACCCATGCCGAGGTCAAAGCCGGCCAGTATGTGATGGTCGCCGTCAGCGACACCGGGTCGGGCATGGCGCCCGACACCATGGCCAAGGCCTTCGAGCCCTTTTTCACCACCAAGCCGGTCAACAAGGGCACGGGCCTGGGGCTGAGCCAAGTGTATGGCTTCGTCAAACAGTCCGGCGGTCACGTCAAGATCTATTCCGAGCCCGGCGAAGGCACGACCATCAAGATCTATTTGCCGCGCTTCTTCGGACAGGAGGAGGTCGCCGTGCCGGTGGGGCGAGGCGACAACCCCATGGCTCCGGTCACCGAAACCATCCTTGTCGTCGAGGACGATGCACGCGTGCGCGCCTCAACCACGGATGCCCTGCGCGAGATCGGCTACACCGTCATCCATGTCGGTAGCGGCCAGGAAGCGCTGCAGACGCTGGCCGAAAACCCCGGCATCGCCCTTCTGTTCACCGATATCGTCATGCCGGTGATGAACGGCCGCAAGCTTGCGGAGGAAGCGGTCGCCCGCATGCCGCAGCTGAAGGTGATCTTTACCACGGGCTTCACCAGGAACGCCGTGGTCCACAACGGCGTGCTCGACCACGACGTGCACTTCCTGGCCAAGCCGTTCACCATCGAGCAACTGGCGGCGAAACTGCGCGACGTGCTGGACACGAAGCAGCCCGGCCCGGAATGATCCTGTCGTGATCGATGACGGCGACCTGTCCGGACGCAACCGCGTTTCTGGCTGGGTGCGACAGCGGGACGCCGGACCTCAAGCCAGGGTTTTGCTGGCCTTGGCCTGGTGCCGGTCGGCGGGGGCCTTGCCCAGCCCGACGACGACGCGGTCGCGCCCGTCCGCCTTTGCCTGATAGAGCGCGCGGTCCGCGGCGTTGACGATCTCCGCCCAGGAGGCGCCTAGCTCCGGAAAGGCAGCCACCCCGAATGACGCGGTGATGGTGCCAAGCGTGCGGCCGCGATGAGCGAGGTGAAGCTGCTTGATCGCTTTTCGCAGCGTCTCGGCGCGCTCGGCACCGTGCGCCAGCGACGTTGCCGGCATCATCAGGGCGAATTCCTCGCCGCCATAGCGTGACACCACGTCACTTTCCCGGGCGTGGTCGAGCAGCGTGCCGGCGACCTGCTTGAGGACGAGATCGCCGGCTTCATGGCCGAACGTGTCATTGAACTGCTTGAAATGATCGACATCGAGCATGATCATCGCCAGGGGCTGTTCCGCACGCTCCATGCGCCTCAGTTCGCGACTGCTTGTTTCCTCGAGATAGCGGCGGTTGTAGAGCCCGGTGTTGGGATCACGGATCGATTGTTGCCGCAGTGTTTCGCGCAGGCGCAAATTGGCGAGGGCCAAGGCCAGCGTATCGACGACGCCGCGCAGGATCTGCTGCCGCTCGGCCAGCCAATCCGGCTTGTCGGCGGCGTCTGGTTCGCACAGATGCACGATGCCAAGCGTCTCTCCCTGTGCCGCCAGAGGCATGCAGACATAACCGCGGCCGCCATTCTCGGTGATGTGGTTGCAGCGTGGTGTCAGCATGCCGGGGCCGGCAACATGCTCCTGGCCGCGCCGCAGCGCCCAGCAATCTTCCGGCGCAAATTGGCCAACGCTCGAACGGACCGCGCCCCAATACGCCATCTCCTCGACCAGATTGCGCGAGGCGCTGGTGAGGTGAACGGTTCCGCTCAATCCGCCAAAGAAGTCGGGCATGGCCGACCCGACGACGGAGAACGCCTCCTGGAAGGTGACGCAAGCCTGAAGCAGCTCGCCGAGTTTGACCAGGCGGGTGGTTGCCTGCGACGTCTCCTTCAGTTCGCGGTTCAGCGTCGCCAGTTCCTCGGCGCGATCGCTGACCGCTCGCTCGGCGCTGCGCAACTCTGCGATGTCGCTCAACGTCAGCACGATGCCGCCATCGGCGCGATTGAGCGGATTGCAGCTCGCAATGACCGGCAGGTGCGATCCATCGGGCTTCGCCAGCCGCACCTCGGCCTGATGCCGGCGGCCCGTGGTCAGCGCCAGTTCGATCGGGGACGTACCCTGCGCCAGCCTGTTTCCCGACAATCCCCTTATGTCGAGGACCGACGGCCAGTCCTGCCCCTCGATCTTGTCGTTGCGCAACCCGATGATCTCAGCGGCTGCCGGATTGACCGAGACGATCCGGCCCTTGYCGTYGATGACAGCAATGCCCTCGGCAACGGTACGGACGATATCCTCGATATAGGCCTTCTGCTCGACGAGCTGCCCACGCGAGGCTTCGAGCTCGGATGCCATCTGGTCGAACCCTTGTGCCAATTGGCCGAACTCATCATTGGAGGTGTTGCCGATTCGCGCCCCGGCGTCGCCGCGCGCCAGCGATTCGATGCCGCGGTTGAGGCCGGACAGACCGGCGCCAAAGCCGCGCAGCAAAAGGAAGGCCGAGATCGCCGAGATCAGCACGGCGGCTGCGGTGCTCAGGCCGACAAGCCAAAGCATGTTGTTGGTGCGCTGTTGCGCGGCGCGCAGCAGCGGCGTGTATTCGAACAGGACCGCGCCGACGATCTTGCCCGGGGCATCCTTGATCGGCACCGCGACCAGGTTGATCGCTTCGGACACGTCGGCGCTGCTTTCGACGAAGTCGCGCGGCTCGCCGTCATCGAGCGTACGGCCGATTTCATTGCCGCGATCATGGTCGAACGCGGTTCCGACGTTTTGTTCCTCACCTGGGATATCGGCCAGGATGATCTTGCCGCGATCGACCACGACGAGGTCGCGTTTCGAGCCGCTGTGCTGCGAAGTGACGAATTCACGCAGTGCCTCGGGTCTCTCGAACAACGGGCGTGGCGTATCGGCAGTCTTGAAGGCGATCGACGCCGCAAGTTGCCGTGCGACGCTTGTCGCCTCGGCCAGTGCGGCGGATCTGGTCAGCGACATCTGGGAGACTATTGCAATACCGCCCACCAGGCCGATCAAGACCGCTGCGCTCAGCAAAGTGGCGATAATCTGGGTCTTGATCCGCACCAAGCCACCCCATTCTAGGAAAGGCAATCTATATGCCGAATCCCCGTCGTGCTTCAGGAAACCGCCAACCTCGTAAATTTCATGTTAAGGAAGCCCTATCAACCACTGTCGCTGGGACAGACACCTTGCACCCAGGGATGCTGCGTCAGCCTGGCTGCGCGACGGCTCTCCACAGGCCGGGATAATCGACGACGAAGCCGTGCGGCGACACGTCGAGGACCTCGTCATAGCCGAACATGGGCGCGGCATAGGCATAGCGAACCGTGTCGAGACGCCGGTAGGTCTGATCGAGGCGCACCAGCCTGAGTTCGGGGAAGGTCAGGTAGGCGGCCGGGGCGGGCGTCGCCTCCCCGATGCCGAGGTCGAACCGACGGATCGCCAGCAGATTCGATGCCGGCGTGAAGCCAAGATCGACGTCGACAAGCCAGGCGACGCCCTGTTGGGCTTCGCCGTTCAGCATCCACTGGCCGCTGGACCTTCGTTCGATCGCGTAGTGCAGCTTGCCGGTGCCGAAAAAGCCGTCGACCCGCGCTGATCGTGTGCGCCAGCCGGCATCGCAAATCACCTCATAGGCAAGGCAGCATGGCTGGCCGTCCTGGACGAAGATGGCCTCGCCCCTGAGGCTCTGCCCGCCGTCGGTCGGCGAAAGCAGGCAGGCGTCGTGGCCTTCCACGTCCAGCCGGCGCCAAAGGATGGAAGCCGTCATTGGTGCCATCGTCAACTCCCTCGCCTTCAAAACGATGCCCTGTCCTTCGCCTGCCTGGCCAATTGTGTTTCACCCGCGGCACCCGGCAACTGACATGCCCTGACAGAATGCATCGCCCTGGCGGCGGGGGAAAATTGTTGCCTTGACATTCGCCGCCCCACGCCCGACTTCCTAGCACTTGAGGAGACAACCGATGCCAGAGCCCCGACGATCGACGATCGATGCCGGAGAAGTGGAGCGCTTTTCCGCTCTTGCCGCCGAATGGTGGAATCCGAACGGCAAGTTTCGCCCGCTGCACAAGTTCAATCCGGTCCGGCTCTCCTATATCCGCGACCAGATAGCGACACGCTTCGGCCGCGACCCGCGCGCGGCACGGCCCTTCGAGGGCCTGCGCATCCTCGACATCGGCTGCGGCGGCGGGCTTCTGTGCGAGCCGATGGCGCGGCTTGGCGCCGAGGTGGTCGGAGCGGATGCCTCCGAAACGAACATCGAAGTGGCGAAGCTGCACGCGGCCGAGGGCAATGTGAGCGTCGACTACCGCGCCACGACGGCCGAGGATCTGGCCGACGCCGGAGAGAAATTCGACGTCATCCTCAACATGGAAGTGGTCGAGCACGTCGCCGACATCGACCTGTTCGTCGCCAAATGCGGCGAAATGGTCCGGCCCGGCGGCATCATGTTCGTGGCCACCATCAACCGCACGCTGAAAGCGCTCGGACTGGCCATCATCGGCGCCGAATATGTGCTGCGCTGGCTGCCGCGCGGCACCCACCAGTTCGGCAAGCTGGTGCGCCCGGAAGAACTCGAAAAGGCGCTTGGCGGCGCCGGCTTGAGCATCATCGACCGCACCGGCGTCACCTACAATCCGCTCGCCGACCGCTGGGCGCGCTCCAAGGACATGGACGTCAACTACATGGTGCTGGCGGAAAAAGGCTCGGTCTGATCCACCGGACGCRCAGGAACGTCGTTTGCAGGCCGGCATCACCTGAATATCAGCACATCCTAGGCGTCGAGCGGCCTGTAACCGCCCCGCCAGTAGATCAGCGCCTGCCCGGCATCGCTGGTGCGCACGGCCTCGACCGTGCCGATGACGATGGAATGCGAGCCTCGATCGATCATCTCGTCGAGGCTGCAGTCGAAGGCGGCCACTGCATCGCAAAGCAATGAAGCTCCGGTCTTCAGCGTCATCCATTCGGCGCCCTCGTAGCGGTCGTTGCCTTTGATGCCGCCAAAGCCGGAGAACCGCTCGGCGACGCGATGATGCTGGGGTCCGAGCGAATTGACGCCGAAATGGCGGTAGCGTTCGATCAGCGGCCAGGTCGACGACGATCGGTTGACGCAGGCGATCACCTTGGGAGGCTCGGCCGACAGCGAGACGACCGAAATGACCACCAGGCCGGAGCGATCCTCGCCGACGCCGGCGGTGATGACGCTGACATTGCCGACGATCAGCCGCATCGCGGCTCGAAAATCCGCGACGCCGACAGGAGTTCCCTCCGGAACCTTTGATTCAGTCATGGCTGGCTCCTCGATGTCCCGGACAGCGGAAACGGCTTTTCGGAAAAGACCACGCTCAAACAAGAAGATAAAGCGAATCCAGGACAAATTCGGGTGAGCCCGCTCCCGGCGCCATGGCAGCCGGCATGACGCATGCCACTCGGCCGAGGCCGCTTACGCTTTCTGGCTTTGTGCCTTGGTGGTGATGAAGACGCCGGCAGTGATGATGACCGCGCCAGCCCAGGTCAGCAGCTGATAATGTTCGCCGAGGAAGACCGTGCCGGCAAACAGCCCGACCGCCGCTGCGACATAGCCGATCTGGCTGAGATAGACGGGGCCGCCGACCGACTGCAGGCGGAAGAAGAAGGCGAACATCGCCGACGCCGACGCGGCCTGGGCGACGACGACCAGTGGCACGCCGCCGAGCGGGGCGAAGGCCCCAGCGCCGAACAGGGCGAGAATGCCGACAAACAGCATCGCCGCCGACGCCAGGTGGCTGCCAACCGCAAGCTCGATCGGACCGGTGCCTTCCGGCCAGTCCACCGTGCGGTAGATGTTGCCGGCGGCAAGGCTGACCGGGATGAGCAGGCCCATCACCACCCAGAACAAATCGGCCGGCTGGCCGGCCTCGCCGCGCGTCACCGCCACCATGACCGCGCCGACGAAGCCGACAGCGATGCCGACGATGCCCAGCATGTTGGGACGCCGGACCCGCAGCACGATCGAGAACACCAGCGTGAGGACCGGCGACAGCGTGAACATGATGCCGGTGTAGCCGGCGCCAAGATGCGGAATGGCCGAGAACATCATCAGGTTCGGGACGGCATAGGACACCGCCGCGGTGATGAAGAAATAGCGCAATTTGCGAGCGGTGAGCCGGATGCGCTGGCCGCGCAGCAGCAGGGCGAACAGCAGCACGCCGCCGGCGCCGAGCGAGATGACGAAGGCCCAGACCATGGCCGGAACACCGGCAGCCGTGGCGAGCTTGCCGAACGGCAGCGTCAGGCCGAGCAGGCCACCGGTGATCACCAGCAGGCCGAGCGCCGAATCCCAGAGAAATTTCATCATCGAGCCCCGTCATGCGCGGCTCTTGGCCGGCAATGCATCTTGAGGTAAGATAATGGAAAGATTCTTAACGTCAAGATATATGATGGTGAGACAGTTGGACAGGGCAGCAAGAGCGATCGAGCAATGGAAGCGGGAGCGGCCGGATCTGGATGTCTCGCCGATGGCGGTGCTCGGGCGGCTGAACGAGGCCTCCTCGCTGATCGCCCGCGAGCGCCTCGCGCCGCTCTTTGCCCGCTTTGGGCTGCAGCCCGGGGAGTTCGACGTGCTGGCGACGCTGCGCCGCGCGGGATCACCCTACGCGCTGACGCCGACCGCTCTCTATGAAGCGACGATGGTGACGTCGGGCGCCATGACCAACCGGCTCGACCGGCTCGAAACGTCCGGATTGATCCTGCGCGGGCCGCACCCCAACGATCGGCGCGGCATTGTCGTGCGGCTGACCGAAAAGGGTCTTGCGCTGATCGACGAGGCTGTCAGCGCCCACGTTGCCAACGAGCATGAGATCCTCGCGAGCTTGACGCCGGCGGAACGGGAAACGCTGTCACGGCTGCTTGAGAAATTGATCGGCAGCGTGAGTTGACCTGCTATTTGTGGCGATCTGGGACGCATCGGCCACCTTGGACGTGAATGCACCAAGGACGGTCAGCTCGGTGGCTCGGAAGCGCTTCCGCCTGCCTGTCGTTTTGCGCTCCCGCGCCGCCTCAGCCTTGCGAGAAAGACGATCATATCCGCAAACCAGCCCGGCGCGCCCAGATGGATCAGGGCATCCCGCGCTCCGGCAATCTCTCGCGTATTGAACGCTGTATTGGAATAATCAATGGCCCCCTCTTGCCGAGCTTCAACCCACCGGCGAATACTCGCCCCGTCCGGTAACTTGGCTGCGAAAGCCAGTTCGCGCCCCATACAGACCTCCTCTACCCTGGCGCGCGATCCCTCCTCGTAGCCAATTCCGCACTGATCGAGGCGCGCATGCGTGGCCTCATGCACGATGGCGCCAGCCACCTGTTCGATCGATGTGTGTTCGCCCATCACGAATCGTTCATCGAGCTCGCAAGTCGATGTCGATCCCACGAACTGCCCTGCGGCGCCGGAAATGGTTGTGATCCAAATTTGTTTGAGGTCTCGGACAACACGCCGATACCGAACTGGGTCAAAGTCTTGAACCAGTTGCAGTGCGGCGGCAACCTTGTCCGCATCCTTGCCGCCCTTGTCAGCGTCATAGATGATAAGCATTCCGCCGACTGTTCTCTTGTCGCTAGACCTTACGGCCAGCCGATCCAAAAAAACGCGAAGCGATGTTCTTGGAGCATGTCGCCGTTCGACCTTCCGGGACCGGCGCGAAGTCGTCATGGATTTCAGTGGCGGTCGTCCGGAAACACCGGGATCGGCATGAACTCGACGCCGTCCTCGGCCAAGCTCTTGGCCTCGTCCAGCGTCGCCTCGCCATAGATGCCGCGCGCGTCGCTTTCGCCGAAATGGATCTTGCGTGCTTCCTCGGCAAACTTGTCGCCGACATAGTCGGCATTCTCCCGCACCTTCTCGGCCATCGCCTTGAGCTGCGCCAGGGCCTGCTTCTGCGCCTCGCCCATGGCGAGCGCTATCGTTTCCTGCTTTCGTGCCGTGGACACGGCCGGCGCCATCAGGGCTTTTTGCACCTTGTGCGAGCCGCAGCTCGGGCAATCGACGAAACCGCGCTTCTTCTGGGTGTCGAAATCCTCGTTGCTCCGAAACCAGCCCTCGAATTCGTGGTCGTGCTCGCAAATCAGGGCAAAGCGGATCAAGAGGCCGCACCCCTGAGACGCGGCGCCTCGCCCACGCCGGCATTGACGGCGAAATCCCGCGCATTCTTGAGATTGGGGATCTTCTTGCGCACCGCGGCCGACTGCGCCGGATCGATCTCGGCAACGATCACCGCCGGCTCGTCATGCGCGGCTTCGGCGATGATGCGGCCCCACGGGTCGACGATCAGCGAATGGCCATAGGTCTCGCGGCCGTCCTCGTGCAGGCCGCCTTGCGCGGCGGCAACGACATAGGCGCCGTTCTCGATGGCCCGTGCCCTGAGCAGCACGTGCCAGTGCGCCTCGCCCGTCTGGCGGGTGAAGGCGGCGGGCACGGAAAGCAGGTCGGCGCCGGCCAGCGCCTCGGCGCGGAACAATTGCGGAAAGCGCAGATCGTAGCAAACGGCGAACCCCAGTTTCGCGCCTGCGATCTCGGTCACGACAGCCTCGGTGCCCGGCTCGTAGGCGGCGGATTCGCGCCAGCTCTCGCCATTGTCGAGATCGACGTCGAACATGTGGATCTTGTCATAGGTGGCTAGCGTGGCGCCGTCCGGGCCGAACAGCAGCGCCCTGTTGGCGAGCTTGCCGTCGGCGCGCAGGATGGCGGTCGAGCCGATATGCAGGAAGACGCCAAGCTCGCTCGCCAGTTTGCGCGCGGTCGCCACCACGATATCCTTGTCCTCCGAGGTGAACGAGGCGGCACGCGCCTCCTTGTCGCGGATCAGCGCCCCGGTCATTTCCGGCGTCTGGATGTAGGTCGCACCTTGGCCGGCGGCTTCACGCACCAGCCGTTCGAGATCGACAGCGTTGCGCTCGGGGCTCTCGCCTGAACGCATCTGGATCGCAGCGGCCTTGAAAACACCCATCGTCATATCCCCTCAAATCGTTGCGCCGTTGGCGAGCATTTTGTCGAGCCGGCCTTCGGCTTCCAGCTCGTGGAGGTCATCGCAACCGCCGACATGCGTATCGCCGATGAAAATCTGCGGAAAGGTCGCGCGGCCGTGAGCGCGGGAAATCATTTCCTGGCGCAGTTCGGGCGAGAAGGAGGCGTCGTGCTCGGTAAAGGCGACGCCCTTGCGCTCGAGCAGCCGCTTGGCTGCCGTGCAATAGCCGCACATCATGCGGGTGTAGATGGTGACATCGGCCATGACGAATTTCCGCTGTTCGTTGCCGACTTATATAGTCGCGGACTCGTCCGCCCGAAAGTCCCCCGGCAACACACGCGCAAAGGTCAGCACGTCGACGGCACCGGCGCCACCTCTTTTCAGCGCCTTGGTTGCCGCCCGAACGGTGGCGCCCGTGGTGTAGACGTCGTCGATCAAAAGGACCCTGCGGCCGGCAATCTCGATCTCCGCCTCGGCGGGCACGCGAAAGGCGGCCCGTACATTCTCCTCGCGCTCCTGCCTCTCCAGCCCTACCTGCTGGCGGGTGAGTTTGACGCGCCGCACCGCCGAAGGCGCGAAGGGCAATTGGCTCAGCACGGAGACCGCCCTTGCCAGTTCCGCCGACTGGTTGAAGCGTCGCCTGAAAAAGCGCCGCCAGTGCAGCGGCACCGGCACCACCACATCCGCCTCGGCGATGAGATCGGCGCCGGCGCGCACCATCCAGCGCGCCATCCATGGCGCGAGATCCGTGCGATCCTGGTATTTCAGCCCTTGCACCATCTGGCGGGCGACGCCGGAATAGGCGACGGCGGCCCGCGCCCGCTCGAAGGGCGGCGGATCGGCGATCGCCTCGGCGGATAGAAAGCCCTCGCCCATATGGTGGGTGAACGGCGTGCCCATCACCGGGCACCATGGCCGTTCCAGCAGCCGCAATTTCGGCCAGCAGCCGCCACACAGGACGCCGGGCTGCGAGACATGCCGGCGACAGCCGGCGCAGACCGGCGGAAACAGGATGCGCGCCGGCCAGCCGAGGGCCGATCGGGCCAGGCTCTTGATCTCGATGGGCTTGATCTTGGGCATCGGATCGGCCACGTGGTTGGTCCTGCGCGCCACTATATGAACAATCTCAGAGCGTGGACAAACAAGGATTTGCCCGTTGCGGCCGATAATGGATATTTCGCTTTGGCTGGCGCACAAGCGGCGCGCGCTCGCCCATCCCGTTGACGGTTCCGATTTCCTCATGCGCCGCACGGCCGAGGACCTTGCCGATCGGCTGGCTGCCGTCGAGCGCCGGTTCGGCAAGGCCGCGGTGCTGTTTTGCCAGACGGCGGCGGCAGCCGAAATGCTCGCCGAGAGCGGCAAGGTCGCCGACATTGTCCGCGTCGAGACGGACGCGGCTTTCCTGAATGGCGGCGCCGGCTTGATTGCACCACTCGAAACCGTGCCGTTCGAACCGGAAAGCCTCGATCTGGCGGTCTCCCTTCTGTCGCTGCAGGCGATGAACGACATCCCCGGCATGCTGATCCAGATCCGCCGCGCGCTGCGGCCAGACGGGCTTTTCCTCGGCGCCTTTGCCGGCGCCGGCACGCTTTTCGAGCTGCGCGAAAGCCTGCTTGCGGCCGAGACCGAGCTCTATGGCGGCGCCAGCCCGCGTGTCATCCCGTTCACCGATGTGCGCGATGCCGGTGCGCTTCTGCAGCGTGCCGGTCTCGCTCTGCCGGTCGCCGATGTCGAGACGGTGACGGTGCGCTATGCCAGCCTGTTCGGTTTGATGGCGGATCTGCGGGCGATGGGCGAAACCAGTGCGCTCACCGATCGCAGCCGGCGGCCGGGCTCGCGCAAGCTGTTTGCCCGCGCGGCGGAAATCTACGCCGAACGCTTTTCCGACCCCGATGGCCGCGTGAGGGCAAGTTTCTCGATCGTCTGGATGTCCGGCTGGGCGCCCGACGCATCGCAGCAAAAACCGCTGAAGCCCGGGTCGGCCAAGGTCTCGCTGAAGACAATACTGGAGGCTCCCGACGGGCAATGAACCGGCCCCGCAGGCGCGGACGGCTACCTCAGGGCCCGAGGGCGTTGACAAGCCTGCTGGTATTGTCGCTGAACAGCCAGGTGATTGCGTTGAAAACCTGGCTGATGCCGCCAATGATGGTCAACGACAGCACACCGATGATCAGGGCATATTCGACAGCCGTTGCGCCGGTCTCGTCCTTCAGAAAACGAAGCAGCACTGCATTCATGACCTAAACCCCTCTGGCCAGAACCTTACCGCCGATCTGTTAAGAAAGGTTAACGGCAAAGGCTTAACAGGCGGTGAAACCGCCGCCCTTGTCGAATCTCTTAACCATGTCAGCAGTCGCCGCTGCTTCTGCCATTGGACCTGATGATGCAGACCGAACTGGGCTCCGGCTGCAGCACGCTGCGGCGCACCGTATAGGTTTCGCGATGGCTGACCGAGCCGGTGGCCATCATGTCGAGCCCGCTGGCAAAATCATCGCGGGCCGACAGCGAGCGTGTCTGGCTGTCGAGGAGAGGCGCGGCGATCAGCGCCAGCGCCACCGCGGCCGAACCGAACAGAAGCGTGATGCGCAAGATGCCCATGCCCGCGTCGGYGGCGCGAAAGGCGCGATCGGGCCGGATCGAGTCCCAATCCCTGTCCAGGTTCATTCTATCGCTCCCCAGCGAATCGGCGGCACGGCCACGAAACGACCATGCTTCACTTTTTCACGGCGAGATAAATCTTCCATTAACGCTGACTGATACAGCGCTTCGACACGGCAGGCGGAAGGCGTCCCTAGAGGAGATCGATCAGGAACGGGATCAGCGGCGCGTCCGCCGGCGGCATCGGATAGTCGCGCATCTGCTTTGGCCGCACCCATTTCAGCGCCTGCCCCTCCCTGGGTTGGGCGATACCGCGGAAGCGGCGGCAGATGAACAGCGGCATAAGCAGGTGGAAATCGTCATAGGAATGACTGGCGAAGGTGAGCGGCGCAAGGCAGGGAATGTCGGTCTCGATGCCGATTTCCTCGTGCAGTTCGCGGATGATGCATTGTTCCGGCGTCTCGCCGGGCTCGACCTTGCCACCGGGAAATTCCCACAGGCCGGCAAGTTGCTTGCCCTCGGGGCGCTGTGCCAGCAGCACCCGGCCATCGGCATCGACCAGCGCACAGGCGGCGACCAGCAGCAGGCGCTTGCCGGCGATCGTCACATCACTCATGCCCAATTTCACTCCTGAACAGGCGGCCGGCGATAGTGGTAGCGATAGACCTCGTCGAAGCCGAGCGATCGATAGAGTGCCAGCGCGGGCACATTGCCGGCCTCGACCTGCAGCCAGGCTTCGCGAGCGCCACGCAGCCGCGCCCATTTCAGCGCCGACAGGATCAGGTTGCGGCCGTGGCCCTTGTTGCGCGCCGACTTGTCGGTGGCGATCTCGAACAGGCCGGCAAGATCGCCATCGTGCACGCAGATCAGCGTCGCCAGCGGCTCGGCTCCGTCTTCGAGCGCGAACAGCCCGGCCTCGGGCTGGATGGCGCCGATGATCTCCGATAGGCCGGGTCGCAGCGATACGTCCGAACCGCTGACCTTGAGCGACGCGCCGATGAAGCGGCTGATGTCCTTCAGCKGGATCTGGTCCATGGCGGCATCGAGTTGCGCGTCGGCCAGCGGCAGCCGCATCACAAGCGACTCGTCGAATCGGCTCCAGCCCTCGCGGTCGAGATGACTGGCGAGACTGGGACCCGACAGCGGCGACATGCGGAACGTCAGCGGCCTGCCATAGGCATCGAAACGGCGGCTGGCACGGCCGATGCGGTCTGCGATATGCTGGGTGTCACCGGGATCGAGAGGATTGACCGAATTCAGCCGCTTGGCCGGATGGCCGGCGGTCAACCGCACCACCCAGGTGCCGTCATAGTGGACGGCCGCTGCCGGCCAGGCCCGAAAGCCGGCCGCCTCGTAGCGGCGGACGATCGCGAGCATGCTTGCCGGATGCCTGGAAGCCAAAGCCATCAGCTCCGATAGTCGCCATTGATGGCGACATATTCCTTGGTGAGATCGCAGGTCCACACCGTCGCCTTGCCGCGGCCGATGCCGATGTCGGCGCGGATGCGGATGTCGTCGCGCCTCATGTAGGCTGAGGTCGCTTCCTCCGAATAGCCTGGGTCGCGCTCGCCCTCATGCGCCAGCCGGTTGTCGCCGAACCAGATCGACAGCCGGTCGCGATCGGCGGGCTCGCCGGCCTTGCCGACCGCCATGACGACACGGCCCCAATTGGCGTCCTCGCCGGCGACCGCCGTCTTGACGAGCGGCGAATTGGCGATCGACAGCGCGATGCGCTTGGCCGACCGTGCCGATTTCGCGCCGGTGACCGTGACTTCGACCTGCTTGCGGGCRCCCTCGCCGTCGCGCACGACTTGCAGCGCCAGCGATTTCAGCACCTTGCCGAGTGCCCGACGAAACGCGCCAAGGCGCGCATCCTTCGCGTCGGTTATCTCTGGCGCACCGCGCTTTGCCGCCTTGCCGGTGGCGAAGATCAGCAGCGTGTCGCTGGTCGAGGTGTCGCTGTCGACGGTGACCGCGTTGAAGGTCTTGGCCGTGCCGCGCGACAACAGGTCCTGCAGGACGGGTGCGGCGATCGGCGCGTCGGTGGCGATGAAGGACAGCATCGTCGCCATGTCGGGCGCGATCATGCCGGCGCCCTTGGAGATGCCGTTGATGGTGACGTCGGTGTCGCCGAGCTTGACGATTGCGGTCGCGACTTTCGGATAGGTATCCGTGGTCATGATCGCCTTTGCCGCTTCGGTCCACAAATCAGGCTTGCCGTTGCTGACCAGTCCGGCCAGCAGATGGCTGAACTTGCCGGTGTCGAGCGGCTCGCCGATGACGCCGGTCGAAGCCAGGAAAACCTCGCTGGGCCTGCAGCCGGCGGCCTTGGCCGCGGCTTCGCCCGTCAGCGCGGTGGACTCGCGGCCCTTCTTGCCGGTGAAGGCGTTGGCGTTGCCGGAATTGACGATCAGCACCCGCGCCTTGCCGGCGCCGAGATTCTGCCGGCAGAAATCGACCGGCGCCGAGGGGCACTTCGATTTCGTGAACACGCCGGCGACCGCGGTGCCTTCATCGAACACCATGGTCAGCAGGTCCGTGCGGTTCTTGTATTTTATCCCCGCCTCGGCGGTGGCGATGCGCACCCCCTCGATGGCCGGCATCTTGGGGTATTTCTTCGGCGCAAGCGGCGAAATCGTCGTGGACATGGGGACCTCGGGCGGGAAAATCGCAAGGGAAGGCCGGTTTGCCCGATACGACGCGCGGGCGCAAGGGCGTTTTCGCTTGTCGCCAGGGGCGGAAACCCAATCGGAATTAAGCCTGCATTTCAAATCCGTTGGCATCGCCGGGGCCGATGACGTTATGATCTTCCCCATGGGCAGGCTTGCGATCCTCGCATGGGCGTTTCTGGGACTTTTGCTGCTGAGCGCCGATGCACAGCCGCAACGGCGCGTGGCGCTGGTCATCGGCAACGGCACCTATGCCGACGCCGGCACGCTGGCCAATCCGGTCAACGACGCGCTCGACATCGCCGACAAGCTGCACTCCATCGGTTTCGAGGTCATCGAAGGCAATGATCTCGGCAAACGGGAGCTCGAACGCAGCATCGGCGAGTTCTCCGATGCGCTCGAAGGCGCCGGCGTCGGGCTTTTCTACTATGCCGGCCACGGCTTGCAGGTCGAGGGGCGCAATTACATCGTGCCGGTCGACGCCAGGCTCGACATGCCGGTCAAGCTCCAACTCGAGGCCGTGCCGATCGACGAGGTCCTCGACATCATGGAACAGCAGACCAAGGTCAGCCTGGTGTTTCTCGATGCCTGCCGCAACAACCCGTTTGCCCGCAGCCTGAGCCGCACCGCCACCACCCGCTCGGCGACGGCGCTGGCCGGGTTGGCGCAGTTCGATTCGACGCGCGGCTCGTTCATTGCCTTCTCGACAGCACCTGGTGCGGTTGCCATGGACGGAAGCGGCCGCAACTCGCCCTTCGCCGAGGCCTTGCTGCGGCACATCGCCGAGCCCGGCCAGAGCATCAACGACATGATGATCGCGGTGCGCCGCGACGTGGTGTCGCAAACGCGCGAGGCGCAGCGCCCCTGGGAGCAGGGATCGCTGCTCGAGCGCTTCGAATTCGTCCCGGACGGACAGCCCGCCCAGCCGCAGAAACCGGCCGCGGCTCCGCCCCCCTCGACGGAAGTTGCAGCACTTGAACGATCCGTCGGTGACGACAAGGGCTCGATCGAGAAATTCCTGCGCCGCGATTATCTGGCGCCGGACACCAAGGCGATGAGCGAGACCGTCAAGCGGCTCTACGGCTCCTCCGCGACCATTTTCGGCACGCGCTACGACGCCGACGCCATCGCCAGGGTCAAGGCCGACTGGTTCGCGCAATGGGCCTCCTGGTCCCTTGGCCTGGAGCCCGGCAGCCTGGAGGTCACCCCGCATGGCGAGGATCGCGCCGAGGCCGTCTTTGCGATGCGCTACGACTATCTGCCGAAGGACAAGTCGGCGGCGCGCCTGACCGGCAAGGCACGCGTCACGCTTGGCCTGGTCAAGGCGGACGGCGGCTGGCGCATCGAGTCCGAGACATCTCAAGCGATGCAGTAGAGATCGGCGCAAAGCATGGAGCAGTTGTGTGGCAATCCGTTGCCTTGTCAAAATTGAAAACGAAGCCTCGATGTGGACCTTCGCGTCAATGCCTGTGGTCGGCGACTGGGTGCACATGCCATCTGGCGAGAGTCTGGCCATCTACGCGGTAACCGAGATAACGCATGTACCGCAGCCAGCCACAGCAAGCGCCGAGGAAGTGCCGCTCGTGTTTATCACTTTGGAAGGCGCAGGGGAGTAACATGCAGACCGGACCTAAAGGCCAAGGCTAACGGATGTCGGCCAAATACCTCCGAGATCGCTACGAGGTTGAACCGCTGAGGCTAAGGCCCGAGGATTCCACTCGCGACTTAGCCTTGATCGAAGCAGTCTCCTCTCTGGGAGTGCTGGGCGCTGTTTTCCATCTGATCAAAGAAGTGCCGGACCAATTCGATGACGAATATGTCGTTCTTGTCGATGCAAAAATCGTGGTCCAATTTGAAATGAAGCGGGTGGCTAGAGCTTCTCCAGAGGGAATAAAACTCTGGTTCCTAGCGGAATATCAACGCGAGATAGGACAGGGGCGAGCAAGAATCCTGCTGGACCGGGCCGCCGATGCCGCGCGTTCGATTATCTCAAATTGAGGCACTACCGCCGCTCGCGTTTCATGTCGATAGGAATTTTTTCTTGACCCAGTGAGGGCAACTATGCTACGTATTTGTCGATGGTGCTGATTTGCGCCAGTGACCCGCCGCCCAGGCGGGTTTTTGCTTTTTGATGCTCCGTCAACCAACACGCCGGCGAAGGTTTTTATGGAACCCGTTAACCCGGGATCGTTGCCCCTGCCGCCGCCACTGCCTCCAGCAGCTTGAAAACGGGGCGTTTCGTTTGATCGCGGGGTCGCGTATATTGCCGGCGAAATTATTGCGAGGACGACAGAAATGGGCGTAGACGTCGATCCGGCGCGCAAATCGATCGGCGCGCGGCGCAACCCAGACAGCGCCGATGCCATTCTCGAAGCCGCCGAGGCCGTGCTGGTCGAGGCCGGCTATGCCGGTTTCTCGATCGAGGCGGTGGCGCGGCGGGCTCGCGCCGGCAAGCCCACCATCTACCGCTGGTGGCCGAGCAAGGCCGCATTGCTRCTCGAAGTCTACCAGCGCCAGAAACGCGTCGATGTTCCCGATACCGGGCGGCTGGAGGAGGATCTCGTCGGCTTCCTGAAAAACCTGTTCGCCCACTGGCGCGAGACATCGTCCGGCAGCGTGTTCCGGTCGCTGATCGCCGAGGCGCAGTCGGATGACGCGGCGTCCGCGGCACTTGCCGGCTACGCACAGGGCCGAACGTCGCATACCGGCCAGATAATCGAACGCGCCAAGACGAGGGGCGAAATCGGCGTCGACATCGATTCGGCGCTGGTCGCCGACCTCGTCGCTTCTTTCGCCTGGAAGCATCTGTTGACCAACCGGCTCGACGAGGACGAAGCCACGATCCGCAAGACGGTCAGCTACGTGATGCGAGGCATAGCAGCGCCTGGAAAGTGAAAAACGGCCGGCGCAGTCGACAAAAAAGGCCGCGGCAACCCTTGGCTGCCGCGGCCCTTTCAAAAATTCAGGCTTACTTGGCGCTTTCCAGCGTATCGACCGCCTTCTTCAGCTTCTCGTCGGGGATCTCGATCTTGGCGCCGGCGCGCAGCGACTTGACCAGCGCAAAATACTTGTCGCGGATGACCGCCTGCCTGGCCTGGTCCTTGACGTCGTCGAATGCCGGCGGCTGCTTGGTGCGCTTGTCCTCGAGCTTGATGAMGTGCCAGCCGAACTGCGACTGCACCGGCTGCTCGGTGYATTTGCCGACCTGGAGCGCGAAAGCCGCCTTGTCGAACTCCGGCACCATCTGGCCAGGTCCGAACCAGCCGAGATCGCCACCGCTGGTCTTGCCCGACGGATCGCTGGTGTGCTCGTTGGCGAGCTTCTGGAAGTCGGCGCCGCCGTCGAGCTGCTTGATGATGGCCTCGGCCTCTTCCTTCGTCTTCACGAGGATGTGACGGGCATGCACCTCGTTGGTGGGCGGCGTGTTGGCGATCTCCTGGTCGTAGCGGGCGCGAACCTCGGCGTCGGTGACCTTGTCGACGACGCCCTTCTCGACCATCTCGCCATGCAGCGCGCGCTGCTGCAGGAAGGCCATGCGGCGCTGGAAGTCGGGATCCTTGTCGAGGCCGGTTGTGACCGCCTGGGCGGCCATGACGCGGATTTCGATGGCCGCCGAGAGGGCCGCGGCGCGGCGCTGCTCGGGCGGCAGCTGGGCGAACTGCTGCGACAGCTCGCCTTCGGCAAGCACCAGGTCGGCTTCGGTCAAGGGCTGGCCGTTGATCGTGGCGATCACGGTGTTCGGATCGACCGGTGCCGCGGCAGGTGCTGCCGCATCCGCCGGGGCAGGTGCTGCTGCATCCGCCGGAGCGGGAGCGGTCTGCGCCATCAGCGGCGACAACGAAAGGGCCGACAAGCCGATGGCCAGGCCAAGGTTGGCAAGCGACGCGCGGCGGAACAACAAGGACATAAGATGACTCCGGTAAGGATTATGAGGGCGGAAGGTTTCCAGATCAGCCGGATTGTGGCGGAATTTGGCGCGACCGGCAGGGCCAGCGCGGCGTTGACATCAGTTGAGCCCCCTCTTATCTGTCCAACGACTTTGCGTCCAGAACCGTTTTCCGGGCGCTTTTTGTGTTTGCCCGTGTTCAAGCGGTGCGTTCACGTGGATTTGATGGGGCCAGCCGGCGTCCGTCTCAAGATTGAGAATTCTATCGAAAGGACCATTGGATGGTCAGTCTCGGCGGTCTCGCCCGTAAGGTTTTCGGTTCCTCCAACGACCGTCGGGTCAAATCGACCCGGCCCCGTGTCGAGGCGATCAACGCCATGGAAAACGAGATGCGGGCACTCTCCGACGAGGAGTTGGTTGGCCGCACCGCGAAATTCCGCCAGGACATCGCCAACGGCGCCACCCTCGATGACCTTTTGGTTCCCGCCTTTGCCACCGCCCGTGAGGCGGCGCGCCGCGTGCTCGGCATGCGCCCCTTCGACGTCCAGCTGATCGGCGGCATGGTGCTGCACAATGGCGGCATTGCCGAGATGCGCACCGGCGAGGGCAAGACCCTGGTCGCGACGCTGCCGGTCTACCTCAACGCGCTCGCCGGCAACGGTGTCCACGTCGTCACCGTCAACGACTATCTCGCCAGCCGCGACTCCGAATGGATGGGTCGCGTCTACAAGTTCCTCGGCCTTTCGGTCGGCGTCATCGTCCATGGCCTGTCCGACGAGGAGCGCCGGGTCGCCTATGCCGCCGACGTCACCTACGCCACCAACAACGAGCTCGGCTTCGACTATCTGCGCGACAACATGAAATACGAGCGCGCCCAGATGGTGCAGCGCGGTCACAATTACGCGATCGTCGACGAAGTCGACTCGATCCTGGTCGACGAGGCGCGCACGCCGCTGATCATTTCCGGTCCGCTCGAGGACCGCTCGGAAATGTACAACACCATCGACACCTTCATCATCCAGCTGCAGCCGCAGGATTATGAGATCGACGAAAAGCAGAAGACCTCGATCTTCACCGAGGAAGGCACCGAGAAGCTGGAAAACCTGCTGCGCGATGCCGGCCTGCTCAAGGGCGAGTCGCTCTACGACGTCGAGAACGTCGCCATCGTCCACCATGTCAACAATGCGCTGAAGGCGCACCGGCTGTTCCAGAAGGACAAGGACTATATCGTCCGCAACGACGAGATCGTCATCATCGACGAATTCACCGGCCGCATGATGCCGGGCCGCCGCTATTCGGAAGGGCTTCACCAGGCGCTCGAAGCCAAGGAGCATGTGACGATCCAGCCGGAGAACCAGACGCTCGCCTCCGTCACCTTCCAGAACTACTTCCGCCTCTACAAGAAGCTTTCCGGCATGACCGGCACGGCGCTGACCGAGGCCGAAGAGTTCGGCAACATTTACAATCTCGACGTCACAGAGATCCCGACCAACCTGCCGGTCGTCCGCAAGGACGAGGACGACGAGGTCTACCGGACGGTCGAGGAGAAGTACAAGGCGATCGTCAAGGAGATCCGCGAAGCCAGCGCCAAGGGCCAGCCGACGCTGGTCGGTACGACCTCCATTGAAAAATCCGAGCAGCTGGCCGAGCGCCTGCGCAAGGAAGGCTTCAAGGATTTCGAGGTGCTGAACGCCCGCCACCACGAGCGCGAGGCCGCGATCGTCGCCCAGGCCGGCAAGCCGGGCGCCATCACCATCGCCACCAACATGGCCGGCCGCGGCACCGACATCAAGCTCGGCGGCAATGCCGAGATGCGCATCGCCGACGAGCTGGGCGACATGCCGGCCGGACCCGAGCGCGAGGCACGTGAAAAGGAAATCAATGACGACGTCGAGCGCCTGAAGGAAAAGGCGCTGGCCGCCGGCGGCCTCTATGTGCTCGCCACCGAACGCCACGAATCGCGCCGCATCGACAACCAGCTCAGAGGCCGCTCCGGCCGCCAGGGCGACCCCGGCCGCTCGAAATTCTTCCTGTCGCTGCAGGATGATCTGATGCGCATCTTCGGTTCCGAGCGCATGGACGGCATGCTGCAGAAGCTCGGCCTCAAGGAAGACGAGGCGATCATCCATCCCTGGATCAACAAGGCGCTGGAAAAGGCGCAGAAGAAGGTCGAGGCGCGCAACTTCGACATCCGCAAGAACCTGCTGAAATACGACGACGTCTCCAACGACCAGCGCAAGGTGGTGTTCGAGCAGCGCATCGAACTGATGGACGGCGAAGGCCTCTCGGAAACGATTGGCGAGATGCGCGAGGGCGTCATCGACGAGATCGTCGCCAAGGCCATTCCCGAAAACGCCTATGCCGAGCAGTGGGACGTTGCCGGGCTGAAGGCCGAGGTCGCCGAATTCCTCAATCTCGACCTGCCGGTCGAGGACTGGGCCAAGGAAGAAGGCATCGCCGAGGACGACATCCGCGAGCGCATCACACAGGCCGCCGACGCCGCCGCCAAGGAGCGCTCCGAGCGCTTCGGCCCCGAGGTGATGAACTATGTCGAGCGCTCGGTGGTGCTGCAGACGCTCGACCATCTGTGGCGCGAGCACATCGTCAATCTCGACCATCTGCGTTCGGTCGTCGGCTTCCGCGGCTACGCCCAGCGCGATCCGCTGCAGGAGTACAAGGGCGAGGCATTCGAGCTGTTCCAGGCGATGCTGGGCAATCTGCGCCAGGCCGTCACCGCGCAACTGATGCGCGTCGAACTGGTGCGCCAGGCCGCCGAAGCACCGCCGCCCGAAGCGCCCGACATGTTCGGCATGCATATCGACGGCACCACCGGGGAGAATGATTTCGACGGCGGCGAAACCGCCCTCCTGGTCCGTCCGGAGACGACAGCCATTGTCGCTCCCGAGAACCGCGACCCGAACAACCAGGCGACCTGGGGCAAGGTCGGCCGCAACGAAGCCTGCCCCTGCGGCTCCGGCAAGAAGTACAAGCACTGCCACGGCGCATTCGCGTAAGGGAATGCTTCCCTTCTCCCCGTCACTATACGGGGAGAAGGTGCCCGAAGGGCGGATGAGGGGCGGCGCTGACGTTGGCGACCAGCCAATCTCACCACCTGAGGGGGAGATGGCCGGCAGGCCAGAGGGGGGCGCTGTAGCGCCGGCCTCCGCGATTTCCTACGCCGCCTTCAGCCGCACCATTTCGGCCTCGAACTCGAACTTCAATTGCGCCGCTTCTTCTTCTGGCAGCCAAAGCACCATCTGGGGCACGATCTTGCGGTAAAGCCGGGTGCTGTCCTGATCCCACGGCAGCGTTTCGGCGCTGCGCGCCTCGGCGATAAGCCTGTGCAATCGCGCGCGTACCCTGTCGGGATCGCCGTGATAGTAAACCGTCGGCGCATCTTCGTCGAACAGGTTGGACTGTTCTTCGGCGCCAAAAAGGTCGAGTTGGTTTCTTGCCATGTCCACGGACGCGCGGGTTCGATCTGACTCGGACTATGCCTCATCCCTATTCGTGAAGCGACCACCCGCGATCAGCTTATCCCCGCATTCCTGACGCAGCCCTGTCAGTTGATTGTTTCCGCGCCGGTAGCTGCGAGCGCCGATTGCAGGTGCGCGACCTTGATCAGTTCAGCATTCAGGATGCGCTCCATGAGATCGGCCTGCGCCGGCTCCAATGCGACCAGCCGGCCGAGCACGTTGAGCAGATCGATCAGATCCGAGGTGTACTCGGCGAGCCAGTGATCCGGCCGGATGAAATCGAGCGGCGACGGCGGTCGCTTGTCGCCGATCTGTGGCCGGCTGCGATCGCGCTTACGGTAGCTGAACC